>PLRW01000367.1 GCA_003164955.1 Actinomycetota bacterium | reverse complement strand
GCAGAATTGATCATGAGAGCACTGTGTTCCGGGCCGGGGAATCTGTCCTTCAGCCGGTACGCATCAAACCGTGAGCCCCGCCCGGTCGAACCGGGCGATGAGGCTGGGCTTGCGGAGGTGCGCTTCGCGCAGAGCCGCGAAGCGCTGCGCGAACGCCGGGGCCTGGTCCTCGCGCTGCGCGAGTTCTTGCAGATCCGTGAGCAGGGTGACGGCGGCGTCGTATTGGGCTGGCAGTCTGGTGCTGATCAGCCTTTCGGCGTCGGCCCAGGCAGTCTCCGGGTCCTGGGCCAGTTCGTCAAGGTGCCTTTGCCGGGCGGCCGCACGCTCTTGTTCCCGGAGGGCCTGCCGGGCGGCAGCCATGGCCGCCGCATGCTGTTCGTGGTGCAGACGGCGTGCCGCGGCCGTGTCGAGGAGTTCGGCGATGGTCCGCCGGGGCTGGGAGAACCGCTGCTCACCTGGGTTTCCGCGGAGGCCCCGCAGCAGTTCCGTCCGGGCCCTTGCTGCCTGGCCTTCTGCGACCAGCGTGAGGAGCCTGTCCTTGTCGCTGACGGGGAGTTTGCCGATATACGCGGCCAGTGCACGCGCATCGTCCTTTACTTCCGGCAGCCCCAGACTGGCCTCGGCCGCGACCTGTAGAAGGTCGGAATCGAGGCGGAGGAAATCGGCCAGGGCGCGCTGCGCGGCGGAAAGTGATCCCAGACCGGCCGGGACCGGCGGCTCCAGCTCATCCTCGTCCTCCCCGCCGAACGCATCCTCATCGCTTTCCCACCCGCCGTAAGCCGACAGCCAGGCCAGATAAAGAGGCCGCAAGTCCCCCGCGGCAAGTTCGGAGCGGACACCGACGATGGCAGACAGTGAGTCTTCGGCACCTTCCACCCACTCACCCGCCTCGTCCTCGCTGGTCAGGTCCAGGATCACATTTTCTTGAGTGGTCGACATGCTTACCTGGCCATCAACGCAATACTGTCCGGCAATCTCCGGGTCCAGCAGCGTGCGCGGCAGCCGGACCATGATCCGGTGCGTACCCCAGTTCGCCAGGTACAGATGCGCGTCGTAGTAACGCTGCATCATCTGGTCGGGGCTGCCCTTGAAGTCGCCCCACTCGTATTCGTTGGTGAAGCGGGTAGCGGTGATCCTGGCCCGGGTCGAAAGCTGGCGCACTTCGGCCTGCTCGGCAGCGGTCAGCGGACGGTCCAGCGCAAGGAACTCGTAGTACTGGTACTCGCTCATCTCCGGCCCGCCCAATGCCGGTAGGCGGCGATCCACTCCGACCCCGGCGGAGGAGGGACCGGCAGCGGGAGGTCAAGGACCAGAATCGACTGGCGGTGCGTCCCGCCAACGCAGATCGCGACGATCCCACGGTCCGTGAGATCAATGCCCGCCACGGTCACCTCGACACCCAAGACCCTTGTTGCGAACGGCAGGGCCAAGCTTTCCTCGATCTTCGTGTAGAAGCCGGTTAGCTGCTCGTCCTCGCCATAGGCGTCCACGATGGCCTCTTCGACCAGCTCATCCAAATCCGCGTGGCTCAGCTCCGCCATAGCCGCAAGCGTAGTGGCCGTGCTACGCCGGCCGGGGCACCGTCCCCGCTGCCCAACTTGGGGCTATCACTCCGTAGCCGGATGATCCGAGAGCGCTGGAGTCATTGGTCAATGTGCCACGCCCAAGGGCAAGGCAGTCTCGCCGCTAGCTCAGACCTGCCATTTGGGGGCCAGTCTCATCATGTACGTCCAGTCCGGATGGATCTGGCACGACAATCGGGGTCTGCGCCCGCTGGCGGACATGCTCACCGCCAGTGGCCACACTTGTCTCATCGTGCCCACGTAGCGTGGTCAGAGTGAGTGAGATTCTCCAGCGACTGGATGGCGAGTTGCCTGCGGAGCTGTCGCGGCTGCGGGCGGAGAATGCCCGGCTGCTTCGCCTGCTCAGGCTGACCCCGACTGAGGCTGAGCCGCCGGGTCCGGCCCAGGCGGGATATTTCGAGGCGCCGCCCGGCCCGGTGAACGCCGGCTCGGCCCCGGAGGCGAAGGTGGCGTTCTTCGGCGCGCTGTTCGCCGCCCGCACGGATATTTACGCGGTCCGCTTCGAGAACCGGCGCGCGGGCAGGGCGGGCTGGGTTCCAGCGGTACGGGGCGGATGGCGCAAGGGTGTCCCGCACGCGGAGCGGGATTACCTGCCGCTGACGGCGGAGGTGCTGGCGGCGCACCTATCCGGGAAGATGCACATCGGGCTGTACCCGTTGCTTGACGGCGACCGCTGCTGGTGGCTGGCGGCTGATTTCGACGGGCCGGAGGCGATGTTCGATGCGCTGATGTACCTGAAAGCCGCCAGGGCACTTCAGGTACCGGCGGCGCTGGAGGTGTCGCGTTCGGGGACCGGCGCACATACGTGGGTGTTCTTCACAGGCCCGGTGCCGGCCGAGGCGGCCCGCCGCCTGGGAGCCGGCTTGCTGCGGGAAGCGATGGCGCTGCGCGGGCGGATGAAGCTAGCCAGTTATGACCGGCTGTTCCCGTCCCAGGATCTCCTCCCGGCCGGCGGCGTTGGCAACCTGATCGCCGCGCCGCTGTTCAGGCGGGCCCGGCAGGATGGCACGACCGTGTTCCTTGACCCGGGCACCCTGGAGCCGCACCAGGACCAGTGGGCCTACCTATCCACGCTGGGCCGGATGAGCCCGCGAGAGGTCACCCGCGCGGCCGACCGGGCCGGACGGGTAGTGGTGGGGTCGGAGGTTAAGCGGCTGGGCTCGCCGGTCTCGACAGCGACACGGCCAGCCGCCGCGCCGGTGATCCATGTTCGGTTGAGTGCCGGGATCCGGGTCGAGCAGGCGGAGCTGACACCAGGGCTCGCGGCGACGCTGCGGCATGCGGCCTCGATGCATAATCCGGTGTTCTATGAACGGCAGCGCATGCGGGCCTCCACCTGGAACGTGCCGCGGTTCCTGCACAGCTTCGACGAGACAATCGACGGCGGCCTGGTTCTGCCGCGCGGCCTGATCGGCACGGTCGCCTCGCTGGCCGAGGAGGCAGACAGCCGCCTGGAGATCACCGACCATCGCTCGGCAGGGTCTCAGCAGGACTTCACCTGCACCGCCAAGCTGACCGGCATCCAGCAAGCAGCCGCCGATGAGCTGACCCGTCACGACCAGGGTGTGCTGGTAGCGCCGCCTGGCTCAGGCAAGACGGTCATCGCCTGCGCGGTGATCGCCGCGCACGCCACGTCGACGCTCATCCTGGTCGACCGCAAGGCCCTGGCCGACCAGTGGCGGGCCCGCGTCGGCGAGTTCCTTGGGGTAAAGCCAGGCCAGCTCGGCGGCGGCCGGGGCAAGCTCCGCGGGACCATCGACATCGCTACCTTGCAGACCCTGGCCCGGCGCACCGATGTCGGCGAGCTGACCGCGGGTTACGGCCTGATAATCGCTGACGAATGCCACCACGTCCCGGCGGCGGCCTTCGAGGATGCCGTCAAGCAGATCCCGGCTCGCCGCTGGCTCGGCCTGACGGCCACCCCTTACCGGCGCGACAAGCTCAACGACCTCATCGCCTGGCAAGTCGGGGAGACCCGGCATACCATCGCCCATCCACGCGAACGGCACGACGGCGACGGCGAGGCCCTCACGCTGCCGGAGGTCACCCCGCCAGGCGCGCCCAGCCGGCCGGCACCCGTGCTGCACGTGCACTCCACCGCATACCGCTACACCGGCGGCGCCGACCCGCAAGCACCAGGCGGGATGGCCGCCATTTACCGTGACCTGGCCACCGACGAGGACCGGACCCGCCAGATCACCGCCGACGTCGCAGCCGCGCTGGCCAGAGGCCGCCACTGCCTCGTGCTCACCCAGTGGATCGCGCACCTGCAAAAACTCGCCGACGCCCTGCGGGGCATGGGCTATGACCCTGTCGTACTGCGCGGCGGCATGAACGCCAAGAACCGCTCGGCTGCCTTGACCCGCCTGCAGCCCCAGCCTGGCAGCCCGTCCCTGCTCGCCGTGGCCACCGGGCCATATGCTGGCGAAGGCTTCGACTGCCCAGTCCTCGACACCCTGTTCCTCGCCGCCCCGGTCAGATGGAAAGGACGGCTCGTCCAGTACGCCGGGCGCATCCTGCGCCCCTACCCCGGCAAGGCCACGGCCGAAATCCACGACTACCACGACACTGCTACCGGCGTGCTCGCTGCGACACTGGCCGGGCGCGCCCCCGGATACACCAGCCTCGGCTTCCCAGACCCCCGGCGTATCACGCCCACACCAAGTGCCCAGTCTCCTGTGAAGCGGGCGAACCACGCTCAAACCTTCGTGGTCCAGCCACCAGAACCCATCCGGCCGGACATGACTGATCGGTTATGATCTGGGCATGGCGTGGGAGGTGAGCCTCCATCCTGAGGTCGAGGCATGGTATCTGGCGCTTTGCAAAAGCGACCCCGAGACCGCCGATCTCATCGAGGACGCTATCGACCAGCTCGCTGCCGAAGGCCCTGCCCTGCGGCGGCCATTGGCTGACCGGATCAAGGGCAGCCGCTACCACAACATGAAGGAACTGCGCCCGCCGTCGTCCGGGACGACCGAGATCCGGGTGCTGTTCGCGTTCGACCCCAGGCGCGAGGCGATCTTCCTGGTGGCCGGCGATAAGGCAGGAAATTGGGACGGCTGGTACCGCGAGGCTATCCCGGTGGCGGACGAGCGATTCACCCAGCATCTGACCGAGCTGGGAGCAGAGGAATCGAGGAAGCAATGAGCAGCGGCTACGCCAAGTGGAGCGACGTCAAGGCCAAAGGTCGCGCCTCCGACCCGCGAACCGGTGAAGAGCAGGCCGCCGGCAAGGCCGCAGCCCGCGAGCGCCGGGAAGCATACGTGCGCGGGCACCAGCTGGCCGAGATGCGCACCACGGCCGGGGTGACCCAGGCAGAGCTGGCCGCGTCCCTCGGGGTGTCCCAGGCCCGCATCTCCAAGATCGAACACGGCGAGATCTCCGGCATCGACGTCGTGCGCGCCTACGTCGCCGCGCTCGGCGGAAGCATTGACGTGGTCGCCCGGCTTGGCGACCGGAGCTGGAAGGTAGCTTGACCGGCGCAGCCTGTACATCCTTCTTGTGGGCAACGCCGAGTCCGGTGAAGGCGAAGCACTGCATGGAACCATGATCCGGAATATTCCCGGAACAGACACCGCGGTGACCGACGCTAGATTCGAGTCTGGCCTGGTAGAGGCCATACTTCGCCTATGGACAGAGGCGGACTCCGGAGCCGTGTGCGTAGGTTCGAATCCTACTGGGGGCACTACTGGGGACACTAATTCGAATGTAGCTTCTAAGTGCTCGAACTTCGGCGCACCTCGCTGACCTGCACTTCCAGGACCAGTCGGCTAGCTTCACTCCCCATGCACGCCCGGCCGACTACCGGCGCAAGCCCCGCCGCAGATGAGAGCACGGTGAAAACAACGGCCCGCAGGACCGTACCCCCCGGAATCGCAGCCCAGCTTCGGCAAACGGCAACTGCCGCCATATACGGAATCGAACCACCGCGCACCCCGATGAGCCGCAGATTCGGCCAGACTCATCGTGGCAGCAACAGATGCGCCAAGCGCGCCCGGCGCCCTGACGCAGCCCAGTTACAGCGATCCGCAGAGCAGCCCGCCCGAGTATGGGTCATCTTCGCAGCGCGAGCGCGGTCGCGGACTTCTCAATCCTGATATCCGACTGCCGATTAGGTATTCGCCGGGTTTGCTGGCGGACTCTGAATATGGGCGCGCAGATCATCTGCTTGTGTATTGAGTTTTCGCACAAGCGGTTAGCGGTTCATTCCGCGTGTAGCGGGAGGGCAGCTCCAGGGGACGGTGGCGGCGGAGCCCGGCAGGGCTGCTATCAGGTTGGCCAGTGCAAGGTGCCTGCTGTTGCGGCGGTCACCGTGCCGGCCTGGACGGCGGGTTCGGGCACCCGTGTGGATTTGCCGGGCGAACAAGGCATAGAAGCCCCCGACCGGGCGTGGTAGCGGGCGGCTCGCCTGCCGAAATCGTGATGGTCGCGGGTGACCGTGGCTTGCCAGGTCGTGGCCGCGGGGCGGGCGATGGGGTTCAAGCCGATCGTCTTCGATACCGTCCGTACGTCTTCAGCGTGCAGCATGTGCGCTGACGTGTGTGAGAGAAATTGCGCTCGTTTCAGTGATTGAGGATGCATTCGCGCCAGCCAGCTTGAGGAACGCTGTGGCCCGGCCGAAAGTCTCCCCGACGGTGTGGCCAGCTAGATGAGCCTGGTATGCCCGGTACCGCGTCATCTCCCACGCCTGCCCGCGTGGTGGAAGCGACGCAAGCGCTGGTTCGGGAACTGTATTCCATGTCCAGGCCGTGATGGGGCCATCGCCGGGGCCGGAGCGGCTTGACCGTGGGTGGATGAAGTCAACGTGATCGTCTTCATGGCCCATCCGGTTGCGGACGAAGCGCAATCCTGCCAGGGTTTCCTCGACTAGCCGACGCTCTGCGGGAGCCTGGCTTGCCATCACGGCGTCGTAGGTATCCGGGTGATGACGCACCAGCGTGGCGTCGACGATAGTGACCCACCACACCGCCTCAGCGATCACCGCGAACGCTCGCGGCCGGGTCCCCCGCCATAATCCGGGCAAGCCGTTCTGTCGTGTCGCTCATCGCCGTCAGGGACCACTGGAGCGCGCTCATCCCGGCCGCCAGATCACTCGTCTTCTCACGGTTCCATGCGACCCGGCAGCGGGCAAAGCAGAACCGGGCCATGCTCGCGGCGCGGCGCGAACGTGGCGCCGCACTGCTCGCATCTCCGGGTATCAGCCACTGGGCTATGTTACGCGTAACGCTCGCCCGTGCCGGGCGCGGCGGTGTGGAAACCGCCGTGAGCGTCAGCCAGGTCTGCCGGCTGCGCACGGTGGGCACCTGCCTGCCGGTTTCCATCCGCAGAGGGCCTTTGCCGTTGGCAGTTCCCCGGATTTCTCCGTGGTGGCGCAGCACGGCTGTATGTGTCCCTACTGGCCCGCTGGCGCAGCGCGCCAGGAGGACACCGGGAACCGGGCCAGGGACGTTCCTGGGCCCTGAGAACAGGCCTGCGTCGGTAGCGTTCCACGGAACAAGGATTCTCAGGGTGCTGGTGCCTCACTGGCCACCTGCAGAGGCGGGGCGGCCATGCTGGGGGTGCTGATGGCCATATCTTCCAGGCTGCGCCGGGCCGGCTCGGGCAGCACCAGGGTGAGGGCGAAGCCGAGCACCGCCACACCGGCGGTGAGCAGCAGCGTTCCGCGCAGCCCCAGCGAGGTCTGCAGCAGCGGGAACAGGAAGACCCCGATGAACGCGCCGAGCTTGCCGACGCCCGCGGAGATCCCGTGCCCGGTCGCGCGCATGCTCACCGGGTACAGCTCGCTGGGTATCACGAAGGTGGTCATGTTCGGGCCGAACTCGGTGAAGAAATAGCTCACCCCGTACACCAGCAGGAACGGGACCACCATGGTGGTCATCCCCGGTACCGCGGCGATGATCAGGAAGCAGAGGGCCATTATCGCGAACCCGGTCAGCTGCAGCCGCCGGTGCCCGATCCGGTCCAGGGTGGCGATCGCCAGCATGTAGCCGGGCACGGCCGCGACCGCGAAGATGGCCAACTGGAGGGTGATCTTGGTCATGGTGGAGGCGTGCGGTGAGATCAGGCCGAGGATCTGCGGGGTGGAGATCGTGTTCCCGTAGTAGGCGTAGTCGAGCAGGAACCAGGTGCCGGCCGTCCCGGCCAGCGTGATCAGCCACCGGCGGGTGGTGAGGAAGGACCGCAGCCCCATCTCGTGCCGGGGCGCGCCTGCGCCGTTCCCGTTCCCGTTGACCTGCCCGCCGGTGAAGGCAGACATCCGGCTCGCCGCCTGCTCCGCCCTTCCCTGCACCTGGATCTGGTAGCGCGGCGATTCGGGCATCCGGCAGCGCAGGTAGATCACCGCGGCGGCGGGCACCGCGCCCAGGGCGAGCAGGATCCGCCATGTCACGTCATCGCTGGCGCCGGAGCCGAGCAGGGCTAGCGCGATCAGCGGCCCGACGATGAGCCCGAGCGCCTGGGTTCCGAACACCATCCCGACCAGCTTGCCGCGGTCCTTCCGGTTCGCGTACTCGCTGACCATCACCGCACTGACCGGGTAGTCACCCCCGACGCCGAACCCGAGCACGAACCGGAACGCGATCAGCACCCAGAACGATTGCGACAGCGCCGACCCCAGCGCCCCGGCGATCATGATCGCGGCGACTATCCAGTACACGCGCTTGCGGCCGATCACGTCGGCAAAGCGGCCGAACACGAACGCGCCGATGAACGCGGCAAACAGCATCGTGGAGTTGAGCAGGGCGAGCTTGCCCGAACTCAGGTTCCAGTCCTTGGTGATCAGCGCGGAGGCGATCCCGATGACGAACAGGTCATAGGCGTCGGTGAAAAACCCCATCCCCGACGCCAGCACCGCCCGCAGATGGAACCTACTCAGCGGGGCCTCATCCAGCGCGGCGATCAAGTCCCTGGAACCGGTCTCGGTCACGCCATTCCCCCGCCGCTGAGGCCGCCTGCATCGTGCCGCGCGGCCGACCGCATTTCTTCGATGCCGCTGCGAAAGTATCCGGCTCAAGCAACACGCCACCGACCTAGAAATGAACGGCAAGGAAACGCATGATTGCTGACAAGCGAACTGCATCGCTGGCTGCCCCAGCTAGCAGGTAAGACGCAGCCGGCCCGGCACGGCTACGGCGGCAGAGGAGGTGACGGTGCCAGATTCGGGGGGGCGCTTCCTACGGGCCCGGCTGCGAGCGCTGCCGGTGATGGGCGGGCTGCTGCCTGTGCACCGGTCTGACGTCACGGCGGACGTGGCTGCCGGTATCACCCTGGCCGCCGTGAGCATTCCGGTGGCTCTTGGTTACGCGAAGATCGCTGGGATGCCGGTGGTGACCGGCCTGTACACGCTGTTGTTCCCGATGGCCGTCTTCGCCATCTTCGGTTCCTCGCGCCACCTTGTCGTCGGCGCGGACTCCGCCACAGCAGCCATACTCGGCGCGGCCCTCGCCGGTCTCGCGGTCGCTGGCTCGCCGCAATACGTCCGGCTGGCCGGTCTCGCGGCCCTGCTCGCTGGCGGGCTGCTGCTGCTGGCCCGGCTGGCCCGGCTGGGGTTCCTGGCGAACTTCTTGTCCCGTACGGTCCTGATCGGCTTCCTCACCGGCGTCGGCATCCAGGTCGCAGCCAGGCAATTCCCCGACATGCTAGGGGTGACGGTCCCGGACAAGGCCACCCCGGCCAGGCTCCTCGACATTGCCCGCGCGCTCCCACAGGCACACGCGGCAGATCTGGCGGTATCGGCCGGGGTTATCGTGATCGTGCTGGTTTCCCGGGCGATCAACCGCAAGATCCCGGGCCTGCTGATCGCGGTGATCGCCGTAATCATCGTGAGCCGGGCGGCGGATCTGGCCGGCCACGGCGTGGGCGTGCTCGGCCCCGTCCCACGGGGGCTGCCGCACCTGGGGCTGCCCGCGCTTGGCTGGCACGACGCCAGCGCCCTGGTCGGCGCCGCGGCCTCGATGTTTGTCGTCATTCTCGCCCAGAGCGCGGCAATCTCGCGCGCCTACGCGGGGAAGTACGAGGAGACCTCGTTCAGCGAAGACACCGACCTGGTCGGCCTGGGCGCCGCCAACGTGGCCGCCGCGTTCTCCGGCACCTTCGTCGTCAACGGAAGCCCGACCCAGACGCAGGTGGCCGACGGCGCGGGCGGGCGCAGCCAGCTGGGCCAGCTGACAACCGCTGTGGTGGTTCTCATCGTCCTGCTCGTGCTCACCGGGCCGCTCGCCTACCTGCCGGACGCCGCCCTGGCGGCGATCGTCTTCCTCATCGCCGCCGGCCTCATCGACATCAAGGGGATGCGGCGCATCCTGGCCTGCCGCCGCCATGAGTTCGCCATTGCCCTGCTCGCGACCGCCGCGGTGGTGGTCCTCGGGGTCGAGGACGGCATCGTGCTGGCCGTCGTCGCCTCGATCATCGACCACCTGCGCCACAGCTACAATCCGCGCAACAGCGTGCTGGTGAAGTCACCGGCCGGGCACTGGCAGCCTGTCCCGGTCCTGCCTGGCACGCGGACCGAGGAAGGACTGGTGATCTACCGGTTCGGCACCAACCTCTACTACGCCAATGCCTCGCGTCTCATCGACGACATCACGGCCCTCGCCGACCACGGCGGCCCGCTGCGGTGGATGGTGCTCGACGGCGCGGCCATCGGCGACGTCGACTACACCGCGGCGGCGGTCCTCACCAGCGTCACCGAACACCTCCGCAAACGGCATGTCCGCTTCGCCGTCAGCGCCGTCCTCGGCCCGGTCCGCGAGCAACTCGACCGCTACGGCATCGGCGCCGCCCTCGGCCCCGGCGCCTACTACGACACCCCCGGCGAGGCACTCGAGGCCTTCCACGCCGCCGCAGAAGAGGTCATCGGCGACTAAACGGCGCACCCAAGGCAGCGCAGCAGTTAAGAACGAACCAGGCCAGTGATCTTGAGCATGCGTACAGGCACACTGACGCGTCAGAATGTTCGCTCGGCGCGGCACGGTCATGGCGGCCTGCACTATGAGTTGCCGGAGACGGGCACCGTCGCGCTCATGGCCCGGGCGGGAACCACTTACCGGGCGAGCAGCGCGAGACCTTCGTGTTCGGCGAAGTCGGCATAGTCCTCATCACTACGTTGCCGAGCCACCCGGCCATCTCGGCATGCTTACGCGGTCCCCAGCTACGCAGGACCGTCCATTTGGTCAGCTCACGGGGTTCGGCCAGTTGTCGGAAGAATGATCTCGCCGGCCGCAGGGGCTCGCATAACTCGCTTGGCCTCGGGAGAACCGCAGTTACATTCCGGCCGGGCACGCAATCGTGGACGCTATCGATGCGGGACGGTGCGGGGACGGCTCCGTGCAAACTTTCTCTACGGTTTCAAGAAGCTCAGCACTTCAGCGATACCCGTCACGTTGGATCTATCAGATCCAAGTCATCGGGGGGTCGATGCTCAACACCCGATGTTTCTTCTGCGACGAACATCACGAAGATTGTGCCTGCCAAGCACAGCAGCGACACTACGGCACCAACATAGGATGGCCATGATTTTAGTGAACCGCCTGCACCAAAGTAAAAGGCAAGGCAGCCTAGCGTGGGCAAAATAAATACGGCCCATCTGAGTTTGTCGAACACGTAGGCGAGGCGTTTGTTCATCGGCGAAGCATGCCTCTTATAGATCTCCCATTGCCAGATTTTAATACCCACTAAACTTGATACCTTTGGCCTGAGGTAATTTGTCAGATAGTCGGCCAAACGTATGATCCGAACGGTTCTGTCGGAATAGAGACTAGCCAAAACAACAAAAACCAGAGGAATATAGAGCAGCACGAGAACACGCTCAGATGTAAAGCCGTCATCCTTGAGATTCAGCAGCGTTCCTACATATGCAAGGATTCCGGTCAGAACCAGAAAAGAAAAGTTCATTACCTGATTTTGATGATCTTGATATCGACCAATTTCGGCGCGCAGAACCTTGTACTCTTCTGTAAGAACATCAACCGCAGCGACCCTGGCCGGAGGGCCCTTCGGTTCTTCCGCGATCTGCCTAACCGCGGCCGTGTCTGGCGCCTGTGCATCGTTCTCTGACACTTTCTCACCCAACTTATACTTTTACGTATAGGTACTAATAGTTATGAGAGACTCAGGCTGAGCTTGGTCATCGACTACGTAATCGCCTCAAGCTCAGGATATCCACGGATTAAGATCCAGTTTCCCTCGAAGCATAATCCCGACGCGGCGGTGCCATCCCCGACACAGCAGTGGAGTACCGCAACCGAAGCGGACAACCGCAGCCCTGCGCGACCGCGGACAACCGAAGCTGCCTGGACTGACCACCACGCCTGACCACAACGAGCCTCAACTAGGTCGTTCGGCTGGTTAATCGGGACGGATGTCCCTGCTGGGCCGGAAATACCTGCCTGAAAGTGGAAGCATGAGGACGAATGTCCCTGATGAAGAGCTAGGCCAGGCCGACCGGACGCAGGACGAGAGTGCGAAGCGAGATCTTGCGCCCTGGAGTCCAGCGTAAAAGGAGGAGCTAATTATGGGGTGGTCATTAAGCTTTGGGATCGGACCTCTCCGGTATAGGAAGAGCCTTAGAGGTAAAAGACGCAAGAAGCGGACCAGCCAGCGGTACCACTACGGCGAGCTCAAGGTGGATGGCAAGGTCATCTGGAGATGCGAGCACCATCACCAGACCGAGACCGCAGCGATCGAGTGCTCCGAGCGCGAGCGGAGACGGCGCGGGATGCAGCCAGCGCAGGCAGAGCCAGCGAAGGACTGGCACCAGCCGCCAGTGGAAGGGCTCTCCCCGCTGCGCCAGCCGACAACTGGCCAGGCTATTAAAGCTTCGGCAGCTAAACATCGCGCCAAGCACGCAGCTAAAGCCGAGAGTCAGCCGCCCACCTCGCCCAAGCGCTGAATCCATGGAAGCGGATCCCCAAGCCAGTACTCTGACGCGCGCACGCCGCCGCAGTGGATCTGTACCAGACCGGGGTTCCCGTTCCGGCTGACGCCAATCGGCACTGACAAATGACGCGAACCAACGGGCAGTGAAATCGCAGCTCAGCCGCGTAACCGCAGGTACCACTGACGCTGCCGGAAGTTCGAGCTGTACCACGACATGTGACCGGCAAGCCCAGAGTGGCATTCAGCGTCGGCTAAGGCCAGCGTGGCAGTAGCCATGCGGTTAGCCTGCTGCCAACCGCTTGCACGGCTTCGGCGCTTACGCGGAAGACGGGGAACGATGTAATCCAGATGGCCCGCGAAACCGAGTATGGATGCCTATTGACAGCCTGCGGCCGCGATCCCCCCGCAGCTCCATAACGATCATTCGGATGCGCCGCCGATGGCCCTGACGATCAATCACCAGAGCACGCGGAACGTAGGCGGCTATATGGGCCGATTCAGGTTGCAGGCCTGATCGGGGTTGGAGGCCTGCCCTAG
>PLRW01000145.1 GCA_003164955.1 Actinomycetota bacterium | reverse complement strand
CAGGTCCTCGCCCTGGCCTGCCGCGCCGACCTATCGGTCATCCGCTGGTCCGACGGCATCCCGCTGGACGTCGGCCGCCGCTACCGCACCGAAACCCCCGCCATCCGCCGCGCCCTCGACGCCAGGGATCAAGGGTGCCGGTTCCGGGGCTGCGGCATGCCGGCTGTCTGGTCCACCGCCCATCACCTGCGGCCCTGGAGCCAGGGCGGCACCACCAGCCTCCACGACACCGCGCTGCTGTGCTTCGTCCATCACCACTACTACGTTCACCTGCTCGGCTGGACCGTGAGCGGGGATCCCAACGCCACCCTGCACTTCACCCACCCCAACGGCTGGCCCACTCTCGACAGCCCCCTGCCCAGCCAGACCAAACCCCGCGCCCCCTGAACGACGGCGCGGGCGTGGGCCCGCCCCTTTGGCCCGGCACACGAGGCCACGCCGCGCGAAGCCTCACCCACAGCCCAGGCACATCGCGCAGACCTACACCCACGGCGCGGGCCGCACCGCGCTAACCCTCACCCACCGCACTGGCCACGCCCGCCCCGAGCTACTCGTTAAGGAAGAAGCAGAACAGGTGCCCGGCCGGGTCGAGGTACAGGCGCCGAGCAGCTCAGGGTCACGCTCGCGGCACGGCTGCCGGAAGACGACTGCCAGCAGGCAGGCACCTCCGCGCTGCCGGTCAGGCACCCGTCCCGGGTCCGCGGCCCGGACGGCTGGACCGGGCCCGGCAACGACCTGGCCGCCCGGTTCGGCCGCGACGCCGCCCACGCCGAATGGTTCTACGGCTTCCGGCTCGCCGTGAAAACAGACCTGGGCAGCCGGATCGTCCGCGCCTGGGCCATCGTGCCGGCCGCGGTGAACGAGCGCGAGGCCGCCGAAGACCTGCTCCACACCGGGTCGGCTCCGCGTGACCTGCTCGCGGACAAAGGATTCAGCGGCCGGGCCTTCGCCGCCAGCCAGGCCGCACGCGGCACCGCCGTGCTCGTCCCCCCAGATAAGAAGCAACGCGCCGCCATGCCCTCCGCCCTGCTGAAAGTCATCGCCCAATGGCGCAACCGGATCGAGACGACCTTCAGCGAGATCACCGACCGCATGGAACTCGCCCGCCACGGCGCGACCAGCTTCTGGGGCCTCCTCACCAGAACCGCAGCGACCATCGCCGCCCACACCCTGCTGCGCGTCTGCCTCACCGAGACATAAGCCAACCCACATAACCCGCCTAAGGGCTCTGGCGGGGTGTCTGGGACCGGAAACTGTGACCGAGCTCGGGGCCGAGTCCGTAGTAGTGACGGAAGTTGTAGATCAGCGGGCTCCACTTGGCTGGATCGATGTGCTGGGAACGGGGGACGACCATACGCGGATCGGCGTGGACCTTGAGCACATGGGCTTCGACGATGAGGAACCGTCCGGAGACGTCGAGCTGGACCCGGGCCGCACGGGCCTCCAGTTGGAGGGGGCATTCGGCGACTCGGGGCGGCCCGACCAGCTCGGAGGGCTCGGGTCGCAGGCCCGCCGCCGCGAACTTGTCCGGCTCGAAGCGGAAGTCACCGCGCTTGCTCACCGGCACGGGGGTGCGCCCGGTGAGCGGCGCAAGCTGTTCCACCGCAGGCCACTGATCCGGCGAGGGCAGGCTGATCACGAGATCGCGGCGGCTTCGGAGATTACTCGCGGTCTGTCCCTCGGCGCCCACGCCCAGGACGATCACCTGGCCCAGTGCCCACGCCGAGGACATCGGCGCCAGGTTGAAGGAGCCGTCCTCGTTCTGTGTCGAGAGCAGCACGACCGGGGTTCCGAAATACAGGATGCTCGGCGTGATCGTCACATGATCGGCCGAGGTGCCGGCAGGCGCGCTGCTGGGTGTCGCGGTGTTCATGGGGCCCAACGGTAAGGCGAGGACTCTTCGGCCCGCGCCGAACGATCGTTGGTGGACGATGGGACGATGATGAACAGCCATACCGTGCATGTCCAGGATCCGGATCTGGCCGCCCTGGCCGGTCTGCTGGCCGACCGCACCCGCGCGAGCTTTTGCCTCGCGCTGCTGGACGGCAGGGCATGGACCGCGATCGAGCTGGCGCGCCACGCCGGGGTGGCTGCCTCGACGGCGACCGAGCACTTGAACCTCCTTGTCACCGGAGGATTGCTGGCCCAGGAGCGGCAGGGCCGCCATCGTTACGTTCGCCTGGCCGATCCCGCAACGGCGGAACTGATCGAGAATCTTGCCGCCATGGCTCCCCGGCGTGCCGCTCCGCCCTCGCTGCCGGCCGTCAGCCGCAGCCGGGCGCTGGCCCGTGCCCGCACGTGCTATGACCACCTCGCCGGCGCTCTCGGGGTCGCGATCACCACGGCGATGACCGATCGGGGACTGCTGGATTGGGAGCAGGGGCTGACGCTCACCGGCGATGGGACCGCCTGGCTGGCCGAGCTCGGCATCACACTTCCGCCTGCCCGGCGGCGGCCGCCTGTCCGCTCGTGCCTGGACTGGACGGAACGCCGGCCTCACCTGGCCGGTACCGTCGGCGCCGCCTTCTGCCGTCACGCCTTCGACTCCGGATGGGTCAACCGGATCGGCACCAGCCGCGCGATCGCTCTCACCGACGCCGGTCAGCGCGCGCTCCGGGACCACCTCAGCCTGACCGGCGCTTCGTTCGTGGCTGAACGCACCTAGGGCAGGGTGATCGGCACCGGCCGCCGGCTACAAGTCTGCGCGCTGTAGGCGATGGCGATCAGCCGTAACCCGTTGACGCTGCCGAGTCCATTGGCTACGTTCACACCCTGTCATCATCCAGAGGATCTGAGGGACCTGGCCCCGCGACGGTCCGGCAACCTGCGCTCTCCGCAAGGTGCCAACGCCAGGATCGATGAGGAAGGCCCATGAATCAGTTGCCTGATGTTCCGGTACTGCGCGGTTGCCTGGTCCGGCTCGAACCGCTTTCCGTGCGCCATGCTGAAGACCTGGCGATTTCCGCGGAAGAAGACCGCAGGTCCTATGGCCTCACCCGTGTCCCGCACGCACCGGAGGTGGGAGAGTTCCTCGCCGCCCATTTCGAACGGGCCAAGAGCGGCAAGATGGTGCCGTTCGCCCAGATCCGGCAGGCCGATGGGCGGGCCGTGGGGTGTACGGCGTACTGGGATCCCCGGTTCTGGCCCGGGCGCTCCGAGCTGTCCGCCATCGAGATCGGCTGGACCTGGCTGGCGGCCTCGGCTCAGCGAACGGGCATCAATACCGAGGCCAAGCTTCTGCTCTTTGCTCACGCGTTCGAGACCCTGGGTGTGGTCAGGGTCGACCTCAAGACCGACGCCCGCAACGATCAGTCCCGGCGCGCTATCGAGCGCCTGGGAGCGCACTTCGAGGGCGTCCTCCGTCAGTGGTCGCCGTCGCACGCGCCGGGAGAGGACGGCCGCCTGCGCGACTCCGCGATGTTCTCGGTCATCGCCGCCGAATGGCCGGCCACCAAGGCCGCCTTGCGCCGCCGCCTGGAAATCAGGACCGGGATGGCTGGGGCGGGCTGAAGAACGCCTGGCGGTTGCCTCCCGGGCGGCACTTCGGATATTCGGCACTTCGGATATTCGGCCAGAACGATCCGGCCGCCACTGAGGCGGCCACGGGCCAGCGCCCAATGCTGACGGCCCGTGCGTGCAGCGGCCGGATAGGCACCCCGGGCCCTCGCTGCCAGGTGCCGTCGCAGTACTAAACCCGTTCGCTGGGGAGCCAGTCGGCGGCGAGGCGGGCGGCGAGCTTTTCCAGCAGTGGCCCGGCGTTGGCCATGCTGGACGGGAGGTCGGGCTCGAGGTCGGCGAGCGCGTACACGCCCGCGAGCCCGGCCCGGGCCAGAGACGCCCGGTCAAGGGAACAGGCGCCGGCCACGGCCACCACCGGGGTCTGCGGGGACACGGCCCGGGTGGCCTGGGCCACGCCCGCCGGGGCCTTGCCGCGCAACGTCTGCGCGTCCAGCGATCCCTCACCCGTGATCACCAGGGTGGCCCCCGCCACGCGTTCGCTGAAGGACACCAGTTCCAGCACCACCTCGATGCCCGGCCGCATCCGCGCGCCCAGGAAGGCCAGCGCCGCAAAGCCGAGCCCGCCCGCGGCGCCCGCGCCCGGCTGGTCGCGGAAACCCTCGCCCAGCGCGCCCTCCACCACGTCGGCCCACCGGGCCAGGCCGTCCTCCAGGACCGGGATATCGGCCGGGGACGCGCCCTTCTGCGGGCCGTAGACCGCCGCTGCCCCGTCGGGCCCGAGCAGGGGATTGTCCACATCGCTGGCCAGCAGCACGTCCACGCCGGACAGGTTCCGCAGGCCGGTCAGGTCAAGCTCGCGCAGCCCGGCCAGCGCGGCACCACCGGCCGGTACCGGCGCACCGCCAGAACCGAGCGGCCAGCTCCGCAGCGCGCTGTCGCCGGGCTTGACCGGCTCACCGTCTGAGCTCAGCAGGGCGCCGCCGCCAAATCCGACTGGATCGCCGCCGGAGCCCAGCAGCCGTCCGCCCAGGGCTGCGATCAGGCCGGCGCCGCCGTCGGTGGTGGCGCTGCCGCCCAGGCCCAGCACGATATGCCGGGCCCCCGCGTCCAAGGCGGCCGCGATCAGTTCGCCGGCCCCGTAGCTCGTCGCGGTCAGCGGCCGGGGGCGGCCGCCGGGCAGCCGGCTCAGCCCGCAGGCCTGCGCCGCCTCGACGACGGCCACGTCGCCGGAGATCGCGAACGCCGCCGTGACCGGTTCCCCGGCCGGCCCGCTGACCCGCAACTCGACACGCCGGTAACCAGCCGCCACCGCCGCGTCCACCGTGCCGTCCCCGCCGTCGGCCACCGGCACCTCGTCGGTCACCACACCGGGGACCGCCGCCCTGAGCCCTCGCGCCACGAACGTGGCCACCTCCGGCGCGGACAGCGAGCCCTTGAACTTGTCCGGGGCGATGAGAACCCGGTCCTCGGCACCCGGCGTCTGCCGCATGACACAGACGCTAACCGGAAATCGAAGAGTTACCAGGCAGACGGGCAGAATCTAATCCGCGTGCTCAAGGCAACACTGAAGCTCCCGGTGCACGGCTCCCGGCGCCCGGCTAGTACACGGCCTCCAGCGACCATAGGCTTCCGGCGTCAGCGGGCTGCCACCACCAATTTTCAGCCCGGAACGGGCGTCCCCGCAGGGATATCAGGGGCTAGTACGCCGGGCAGGCTCGCTGGTCCGGTGGCCCGGGCCGTTTATCCGATAGCCGGAGCCGCCAGCCCGCCGTTACCGTGGCCGCATGCTGACCCCGCCGGACGGCCTGCCCGAAGCCGCGCTGGCGGCCGCACTGGGGCGCTGGTGGGACATCGCCGTCGCGTCGATGCAGTACCGGCCCGTCGGCTGGGGCAGCCACCACTGGGAAGTTGGCGACGCGGCCGGGTCACGGTGGTTCGTGACCGTTGATGAGCTGGAGAACAAGCGGGGATCAGAAAGTGAGTCGCTGGCGGCGGGGTTCGGGCGGCTGCGCGCGTCGCTGGCGGCCGCCAGGGATCTGCGGGACTGCGGACGCATGTTCGTCGTGGCGCCGGTGCCCGCCTGCGACGGCGAGCCGCTGGCACGAGTCAGTGACAGATTCGGCGTTGCCGTTTATCCGTTCATCGACGGGCGGAGCTTTGAGTGGGGTGAGTTCTCCTCCGAGCACCGGCTCGCCATGCTGGGCCTGGTGGCCGCCATTCATACGGCCCCTGCTGCGGCCAGCCGGCACGCGCTGGCGGACGACTTCGCCGTGCCGCACCGGGACGAGCTGGAAGCAGCCTGCGCCCCAGGCGGCGATGCCGCGGACTGCGGACCCTACGCGCGTCCCGTATCTCGTCTGGTCAGGCGCAACGCGACACCGATCCGGCGGCTTCTCGCTCGCTATGACCACCTCGTGATGCAGGCCCGGGCCCTGCCCTCCCGGATGGTCCTGACCCATGGCGAACCCCATCCCGGCAATACGATGCTGACCACTGAGGGCTGGCTGCTCATCGACTGGGACACCGCTCTGGTTGCAGCGCCGGAACGTGACCTGTGGAGCCTTGATCCCGGCGACGGGACCCTTCTCGGCGCCTACACCAGCGCCACGGGCATCGTCCCGCAGGCATCGTTGCTGGACCTCTACCGCCTCCGCTGGGATATCGGCGACATCGCCGTGGACGTCAGCCGCTTCCGCAGGCCCCACACCGGAAGCGTCGACGACGGCAAGTCCTGGGAACTGCTCAGCTCGCTGATCAAGCGCGTCAGCAGCGACGGCTTCAGCAGCTAGCGCGATAGCCGGATCTTGACGGGTGTGCCTGACGAACCGCCTTAGTCGACGGGGATCGAGTTGTTCCGTGCGACGTCGGCGAACCATTCGGCGCTGCGCTTGGGGATCCGCCGCTGCGTGCCGTAGTCGACGAAGACCAGGCCGAACCGCTTCGAGTACCCGTGCGACCACTCGAAGTTGTCCATCAGCGACCAGGCGAAGTACCCGCGCAGGTCGGCGCCCGCGGTCAGGGCGCGATGCGCCGCCCGCAGATGGCCCTGCAGGTAAGCGATCCGTTCGGTGTCCTCGATCGTGCCGTCCGGATTGACGTAGTCGGCGCAGGCCGCGCCGTTCTCGGTGATGTACAGCGGCAGGCCGGGCGCGTCGTCGCGGAGCCGGACCAGAAGCTCGTACAGGCCGTCGGGGTGGACGAGCCAGTCCATCGCGGTGACCGGGATGCCGTCGGGGTGGACGAAGACGGCGTGGCCCCGGCCCAGCGGGGTGTCGCCGCGGCGGAAGATCCCGTCCTCGCGGACGCCGACGATCTGCGGCGCGTAGTAGTTCACGCCCAGGAAGTCGATGGGCGCCCGGATGATGCCGAAGTCCCCGTCCCGGACGATCTGCGGCCCGGGGGCGTAATCGGCGCCCAGCCGCGCCGGATACGCCCCGTCGATCAGGGGCCCGAGGAAGACCCCGTTCATCTGGGCATCGACGTCGGTGGCCAGTTCCCGGTCCGCCGGCTTGGCCGGGTCCGCGGGGTAGACGTGTGTCATGTTGAGCGTGATGCCGACCTCGGTGGGCGCCCCGCCCGAGGGGGGCGCCGGGACGGCGGCCCGGATGGCGGCGGTGCCGCGGCCGTGCGCCAGCAGCAGATGGTGGCTGGTGGCCGTGGCCTGGTGCACGTCCCGGATTCCGGGCGCGTGCTGGCCCCACCGGTAGCCCATGTTCGCGATCACCCACGGCTCGTTGATCGTGATCCACCGGCGCACCCGGTCGCCCAGGGCGCCGGCCACGATCCCGGCGTAGTCGGCGAACAGTTCAGCGGTGTCCCGGGCCGCCCAGCCGCCCTTGTCCTGCAGCGCCTGCGGAAGGTCCCAGTGGTAGAGCGTCACCAGCGGGGTGATCCCGTGCTCCAGCAGTGTGTCCACGACCCTGCTGTAGTGCGCGAGGCCCGCCGGGTTCGCGCTGCCCCGGCCCTCCGGCTGGATCCGCGGCCAGGAGATGGAGAACCGGTACGCGCCGGCGTTCAGCCGGGCCGCCAGCGCGATGTCGTCGGCGAACCGGCGGTAGCCGTCGCACGCGATGTCCCCGGTATCGCCGTGCGCGGTCCGCCCGGGCCGGTGGCTGAACGTGTCCCAGATGGACCGGCCTTTCCCGTCCTCGGCGGGCGCGCCCTCGATCTGGTAGGCGGCGGTCGCCGCGCCCCACAGGAACCCCGGGGGGAAGGCGTCGCGCCGCTGGCCGTCCGCTGGACTCATCCAATCCTCCTCGGCTGGCCCGTCTCCGGGGTTAACGTTGACACCGCTTTACATGCCCTTCTAACATCACAACCCAAACAGCTGAATGTAACCGCTTACAAAGTCGTAGCGCGAGGAAGTTTTCATGCCCACCGTGTATGACGTCGCCCGTCTGGCCGGCGTCTCGACCGCGACGGTTTCCCGCGTGATGCGCGGGTCCGACCTGGTGCGGCCGGATACCCGCGCACGGGTCCTCGCGGTGATCGACGAGGTGGGTTTCGTCCCCGACGCCTCCGCGCAGGGGCTGTCGCGGCGGCGCAAGGACATCATCGGGCTGGTCGCGCTGGAACGCGGGGTCGACGAGACCGACATCGAGCGGGACGGGCTGCTGTTCGTCGACCAGCTCGTGCACGCCGTGGAGGCGGTGCTCCGCGGCACCGGATGCTCGTTGCTGCTGTCGTTCGGCCGTAATGGCGAGCCATTCCAGGGCCGGATCCGTGCCCTGTCCGGCAAGGTCGACGGGCTGCTCGTGGTCGAGGACGCGATGCCGGCCGCGCAGTTGCGGGCTCTGTCGCGGCGGCTGCCCGTGGTGGCCATCGCGGCGTCGCCGGGGGAGGGAGGACTGGACGCGGTCCGGGTCGACAACGCCGGCGGGATGCAGGCGCTCGCCGCGCACCTGGCCACCGGCCACGGCTACCGCCGGCTCGGTTTCGCCGGCGGCCCGCCGGACGCGCCCGATGCGGTGGAGCGCCTGGCCGCGTTCGCCGCGGCAGCCCGTGCCCGCCCGGGCTGCACCGTCGATGTGGTACCGGGCGGGGACTTCTCCGAAGCCAGCGGGCGCACCGCGGCGCGCGTGCTGCTCAGCCGGGAGGCTGTGCCCGAGGCGGTCGCGTGCGCGAACGACCAGATGGCGATCGGCGTCATCCGCGAACTGCAGCGGTCGGGCATCCGGGTGCCCGCCGACGTCGCGGTCACCGGGTTCGACAACATCTTCCCCGGCCGCGTCGTGGACCCCCCGCTGACCACGGTCGGCCAGCCGTTCCGGGAGCTCGGGGCCCGCGCGACCACCCGCCTGCTCGAGCGGATCGCGGGCAGCGAGGCGCAGCCGCGTGCCGATGTCCTGCCGACCGAACTTGTCATCCGGCGCAGTTGCGGCTGCCCGGTCACCCCCTCGCCGGCTACCTGAAGCCGGCGGGCCACGCCGGGTCCGCCGCGTCCCGCTTGCGCGGCGGACCCGATACGTGGCCGCCCCCGAGCGGGCCTGCCCCGCCCGCCGGCCGCCCCGCGGCGGACGACGGGAGCCGGGCCGGCCGTAAGCGTCGGTGCCGGGCTGCCGTGCCCGGCCCCGACGAGGTGAGACACCCGACACGGTGATGCGTGGCGGTGCGCGGCCAGACCGCGTACCGCCACGCGCTCGCCCCGTTCGCTCCCCGCCCCCTCGTCTGCCCGCCCACCGTCCTGCCGCCCTCCCGTCCCCCGGCCCTGTCCCTCCGCCGTTCCGCCCTTCCTCTGCCGCCCGGCCCCGTCCGCTTTCCGGCGAGTGCACTCACCGGACATCCGCCGTTCAGCGCCCGGGCACCACCGGGGCCGCGGCCCCCAAGGCCGCCTACCCGGCCGTTTACGACGTCTCCCTGGACGAGCAGGCCCACGTCGCCACCGTCCAGCCGCTCTTCTACGACGAGGCCCTGGCTGCGACGGCCAACTCGGGAGCGGCGGCCGGGAACGTCGTCCGGCTGGCCCTGACCGACCCGGACTCCAACGAGGTCGTGCCGGACGTGTCGCCCCGGTTCCGCGGTGACTTCATGCTGACCAGCCAGGGTGATCAGGAGCAGATCTACGTGAGCCGCGCCGGCACCCGGAACCAGGCGCTGTCGGTCCCGAGCCTGTCCCAGTCGGTCGACGACACCGCGTGGGCGGCCAGCTCGCACGGGCGCCTCTACGCCACCGATACCGGCGGGGATACGGTCGACGTGGTGACCGGCTGGTTCCGGCCCGGGACCGCGTTCGTCGCCGTCACGCCGTGCGGCTCCAACAGCGCCCCCGCGACCTGCCCGGCGCCGCCCGCCTACCCCGCGAACTACCTCGGCGTGCTGAACATGTCCACCGGCCAGATCGGCCCCGTGACCGTGGGCGGGGCCACGCTCCAGCCCCAGGGCCTGTTGTTCGTCTCACCCTGAACGGGTCTAGCCTGGCGCCGTGATTCGGATCCGTCCCGGCTCGGTCGCGGATGCGCTGGCGATTGCGCGGGTGCGGCACGAGTCCTGGCGCGCGGGGTACGGGGGCATCATTCCCGCGGAGATCATTGAACGGGTGACCGGCCGCTACGACGCCCGGCAGGAGCAGGCCGTGTTCGCGTCGCGCCCGTGGCGCCGGACGCTGGTGGCAGAGCAAGTGCCGCCCGCGGCCGGCGCCATCCGCAACCGTCCCACCGCCGGCCCGGTGGCCGCTGCTCCGGTGGCCGCTGCTCCGGAGACCGTCCCGGCAGGCGAGATCGTCGGCTACGCCTCATACGGTCCCGAACGGGGCCTGGACGGGGCCCCGCGGAAACGCCGGGGCAGCCGGCACCCACGGGAAAACCGCCGCGCGGAACTGTACGCCCTGTACGTCACGCCCGGCTGGTGGTCGACCGGCACCGGGCGCGCCCTGATGCAACAGGTCCTGGAGGAGACCCGGCGGGAGGGCTATCGCCGGATCGTCCTGTGGGTCCTTGAGCAGAACGCCCGGGCCCGCCGGTTCTACGAGCGGGCCGGTTTCCGCCGGCAGGGCCGGTCGCACGTGCTGCACGAGCTGGGCGCGGTCACCGAGATCTGCTACGAGCGGGACATAACTCCGCCGTAGCCGTCGCCTTACCGGCGCCGTAGCCCTAGCCGACGGCGGAGCCCCAGCCGACGGCGGAGCGGCCTGCGGATCACCAGCCCCGGGCGCGCCATTCCGCCAGGTGCGGGCGCTCCGCGCCGAGGGTGGTGTCGTTACCGTGGCCGGGGTACACCCAGGTCCGGTCCGGCAGCGGCCCGAACACCCGCGCCTCCAGGTCGTCCATCAGCGACGTGAAGTCCTTCGGGTTGGTCGTCTTGCCCGGCCCGCCGGGGAACAGCGAGTCGCCGGTGAACAGGTGCGGTGACCCGGCGAGCCGGCCCTCGGCGTCGTAACAGAGCGCGACGCTGCCCGGGGTGTGCCCGCGCAGGCTGATGACGGACACGGCCGCGTCACCGAACCGCAGGATGTCCCCGTCGGTGATGTCGTCGTCCACGGGGATCGGCAGCTCGCGGGCGTCCTCCGAGTGGGCCACGACCACCGCGCCGGTGGCCTGCTGGACCTCGGCCAGCGCCTGCCAGTGGTCGTAGTGCCGGTGCGTGGTCACGATCCAGGTGATGGGTGTGCCGCCGATCATCTCGATCAGCCGGCCGGCCTCGTTCGCCGCGTCGATGAGCAGCCCTTCGCCCGTGGCCGCGTCGCGCAGCAGATAGGCGTTGTTGTCCATCGGGCCGACGGCCAGCTTCGTGATCACGAGGCCGTCGACCTCACGGATGTCCGGCGGCCCGCCAACTTTCACGTTTCCGGTGTAGTCCACGACGCTATGGTACGGGCCGCGGGTCCCGGACGCCTGGCGTCGCCGAATACCAATTGCAACCAGTTGATTACGGTCGTGGATCTTGCTGTCATACGCCGATGGTGTTCCCGGCCGGATCGCGGAGCAGCGCCACCCACAGGTCGCCCTCCGCGTACGGCGGCACCGTGACCTTCCCGCCGTGCGCCGTGACCTGCGCGAGGCTCTCGTCGATGCGCTCGACGTAGATGTACGGCCGTACGCCCGCGTCCCCGCCCACGGGCAGGTCCGGGCTGAAGTGGCCGATCACGTGCCCGCTTCCGTCCGTGAAAGCCGGCTCGCCGGGATCACCGCGGATAATCCAGCCGAACGCCCCGCGGTAGAAGTCGGCCAGCCGTGCGGCGTCCGGCGCCGGAAGGCGCAGGTAGCTGACCGCGCCGGGCCGGAAGACCGAGGGCTCCTCGCTCACCTGGGCGGTCCGGGGGACTCGCTTACAGGGACCTGCTCACCGCAGCCGCCCGGGGACCCGCTCACGGAGCCGGCTCCTGGTAGATGCCGAGCAGGTTGCCGGCCGGGTCCCGGAATACCGCGGTGATCTCGGGCGCCTGCCAGCCGATGGGCTGCACGATCTCGCCGCCGTGCGCGACGATCGCGACCAGGGTCTGCTCGGCGTTGTCGACCATGATGTCGACCTGCAGGCCCGGCTCACCCGCCCACGGCTTGCGGTTTGTCACCCACATCCCGCTCACCCCTCCGACCGTGTCGTCGAAGGCCAGCGTCCCGCCGTCGTGCCGCCGCAGCCCCCAGCCGAATATCTCCGAGTAGAAGCGGGCCGACGTATCGACGTCGGTGGCGGGTATCTGCAGGTAACAGATCTTGCCGTGTTGGCTGGTCGGGGCCATTGGTACCTCCCGTAGCGCCTCTGAATCTCGACCTCTGGTTCTGCGGCCGCCGGCTGGCTTTCCGGACGGCTTTCCGGACCGGTCTTCCGGGCCGGTGGCCCGAGCCTAGGGCAGCTATCCGCATCGCGCATTGGCGAAAAGCGTCACGTCACCGGCAGGTGGTTGTGCTCCTCCGCCGAGCGCGGCCGGTACGCGCCGGGCGTGATCCCGGCGATGTCACGGAAGTCGTCGATGAGGTGCGACTGATCGCAGTAGCCGTGTTCCGCCGCGAGCCCCGCCCAGTTCACCGGCCCGGCCCCGGGCACGGCCCCGGCCGCGGACACGACGCGCTGCAGCCGCCGGATACGGGCGAACCGTTTCGGCGTCAGCCCGGTCCGGGCCTCGAACCGCCGGGTGAATGTCCGGGCCAGCAGGCCGAGGTCGTCGCGCACGTGCCGGACCAGGCGTCCGCGGTCCAGTTCGGCGGCGGCGTAGCCGATGGCCGGGTCCGGGTACTGGCCGGCGCCCGGCCCCCCGGGCAGGTGGTCGAGCAGGACCTGTTCCAGGACGGCGAGCTGCCGTCGCGGGGTGGGCGCCTCCAGCAGCCGCTCCCTTAGGACCGCGCCGTCCCGTCCCCACAGTTCGCTCAGCCCGAGGAGCCGGCCGGCCGTCTCACCGAACGGGAGCGCGAAGAACGCCGCCGCCCCGCCGATAGTGAACGTGACGGACAGTCCGCGCCGCTGCTCCTCGGTGTCGATCACGACGGCCCACGGGTCCGGGCCGCTGAGCACCGCGCCGGGAGTACGGCGCACGATCGCGGCACCGGGGCCGTGGTAGGTACGGAGCTCGTCCTGCTCCAGGTTGACCATCAGCCCCATCGTGCCGTTGGGCAGCACACGATCGCGGCCCGGCGGGAGTGTGCTCTCGTAATAACCGAGCGATTCGACGAAGGGCGCCAGCCAGGGCGAGCGCGGGGCGATGGCCAGGTACATACGGGTTCACCCTACGGCGCTGGCGCATGATCCCGGCTGCCCTGCGGATAGCGTGTCCGCGTGGCTGACGTTCCGGTACGGCTGCCGTCGCCGCTGACCGAGGTCACCGACGACCGGCTGGCGCGCGCCGGTGTCCGCCTTTACCTCAAGCGGGACGACCTGATCAGTGCCGCGTTCCCGGGCAACAAGTGGCGCAAGCTGTCCCTCAACCTGGAAGCCGCCCGGCGCGCGGGCCACACCGCCTTGCTTACGTTCGGCGGAGCCTACTCCAATCACATCCGCGCGACGGCCGCAGCCGCCCGCGTGTTCGGGTTTTCCGCGATCGGGGTGATCCGTGGCGAGGAGCACCGGCCGCTCAACCCGTCCCTGCGGGACGCGGTCGCCGCCGGCATGCGCCTGACCTACCTGGACCGCGCGGCCTACCGGCGGAAAATGGACCCGGACGTCATCGCCGCGCTGCACGACCGGTTCGGTGACTTCTACCTGCTGCCGGAGGGCGGCAGCAACGGGCTCGCAGTACGCGGCTGCACGCGGATCCCCGCCGAGATCGCGGAGCCGTTCGACGTGATCTGCTGCCCGTGCGGAACCGGCGGCACCCTAGCCGGAATCGCTGCCGGCCTGCGCGACGGGCAGCGGGCGATCGGCTTCTCCGCGCTGCGGGGCGGCGGCGCGTTCCTCCCGGCCGCGGTCGAGGCGCTCCAGCAGGAGGCGTTCGGCATCCCACCAGGCCCACCGGCCCCAGGCCCACCGGCCACACCAGGCCCACCAGGCCCACCGGCCTCGGCGGGACGGTGGGTAATCGACGACCGCTTCCACTTCGGCGGCTTCGCCCGGCGCACCGCGGAACTCGACCGCTTCATCGCCGCCTTCGCGGCCCGGCATGGCCTCACGCTGGAATGGGTCTACGTCGCCAAGATGATGTACGGCATCTACGCCCGCGCCGAGGATGGCTCCTTCGCCCCCGGCACTGCCGTCGTCGCGGTGATCACGGGCTGACGACGGCGAGTGCCGGGCCTGGAGCCCTGCCTGACAGCGGAGTCCGGGCTACTTAACGAAGTACCAGGATTCGGGGGTGATGGTGATGGTGGGGTTCTGCGGGGTGACGCCCCTGAGGTTGTTGGCCACCTCGGTGAGCCTTCGCGGGCTCCGTGCTGTGCCGGAGCGTGTGCCGGGCGGAGCGCCTGGCGCCCTCGTAGCCTGGGGGGAAGAGCGCGGTAGGCACGGATGTTGAACTAACGCCGAAACGGCGGCGATGGGGCGGCGGCGAAGGCATGACTCACGCCGGGCGGGGTCACGACGGTCGCCAGACGGCCCAGCGGGAGAAGCGGCCCGGTTTGTCGTACCCCCTGGCTAGCATGGTGTGGCGTCAACTCCACCCGGGACGAGCTGCACAGATGTAGCACTGGCATCACCGTTCGCAGCGGGCCCGCAAGGCCCGTTGAGCGCAGCCCGCCGAGTCAGATCCGCCAAGCAAGCCCAGCCCGCCGAGTCAGATCCAGCCCGCCGAGTCAGATCCAGCCCGCCAAGCAAGCAGGAAGCAGAGAGCCCAGTGGCCGACCGACTTGTCGTTCGCGGCGCACGCGAGCACAACCTCAAGGACATCTCGATTGACCTGCCGCGGGATGCCTTGATCGTGTTCACCGGGCTGTCCGGGTCCGGGAAGTCGAGCCTCGCCTTCGACACGATCTTTGCCGAGGGCCAGCGCCGCTACGTGGAGTCGCTGTCGGCGTACGCGCGCCAGTTCCTGGGCCAGATGGACAAGCCCGACGTCGACTTCATCGACGGGCTGTCCCCGGCCGTGTCGATCGACCAGAAGGCGGCCAGCCGCAACCCACGATCGACCGTCGGGACGATCACCGAGATNNACCGAGATCTACGACTACCTGCGCCTGCTGTACGCGCGGGTGGGCAAGCCGCATTGCCCGATCTGCGGGCGGCCGATCGCGCGGCAGAGCCCGCAGCAGATTGTCGACCGTGTGCTGGAACTAGAAGAGGGGACCCGGTTCCAGGTACTGGCCCCGGTCGTCCGCGGCCGCAAGGGCGAGTACGCGGACCTGCTCCGGGAGCTGCAGACCAAGGGCTACTCGCGGGCCCGCGTCGATGGCCAGGTCGTCCGCCTCGACAGCGCGAGCGAATCCAGCTCCGACCTGCCGAAGCTGAAGAAGTACGAGAAGCACGACATCGAGGTCATCGTGGACCGGCTGGCGGTGAAGGACTCGGCCCGGCGCCGGCTAACCGACTCGGTGGAGACCGCACTCGGCCTGTCCGGCGGGGTCGTCGTCCTTGATTTCATCGACCTGCCCGACCATGACCCGCACCGCGAGCGAATGTATTCGGAGCACCTGGCCTGCCTGTACGACGACCTGTCGTTCGACGAGCTGGAGCCGCGTTCGTTCTCGTTCAACTCGCCCTGGGGCGCCTGCCCGGACTGCACCGGGCTCGGCACCCGGATGGAGGTCGACCCGGAGCTGATCGTCCCGGACCCGGCGATGACGCTGGCCGAGGGCGCGCTCGCGCCGTGGAGCGGCGGGCACGTCAGCGACTACTTCGCCCGGCTGATCGAGGCGCTCGGGGACGGGCTCGGCTTCAACCTGGACACGCCGTGGGAGCGGCTGCCGTCCCGCGCGCGCGACGCCCTGCTCAACGGGCACGACCAGCAGGTCCACGTCCGCTACAAGAACCGTTACGGCCGGGAGCGCTCGTACTACACGGCCTTCGAGGGTGTGATCCCCTACGTCGAGCGGCGGCATTCCGAGGCGGAGAGCGACTCCAGCCGGGAGAAGTTCGCCGGGTACATGCGCGAGGTGCCGTGTCCCGCGTGCCGGGGCAGCCGGCTCAAGCCGATCGCGCTCGCAGTCACCATCGACGACCGGACGATCGCGGGCATCTGCGCGCTGCCGATCGGCGAGATGGCCAAGCTCATGCTGGACCTCAATCTTTCCGAACGGGACCGGCAGATCGCGGCCCAGATTCTGAAGGAGGTCAACGCGCGGCTCGGATTCCTGCTCGACGTGGGCCTGGACTACCTGAGCCTGGACCGGGCCTCGGCGACGCTGGCCGGGGGGGAGGCGCAGCGGATCCGGCTCGCCACCCAGATCGGATCCGGCCTGGTCGGCGTGCTGTATGTGCTGGACGAGCCGTCGATCGGCCTGCACCAGCGCGACAACAACCGGCTGCTGGAGACGCTGACCCGGCTGCGCGATCTGGGTAACACGCTGATCGTCGTGGAGCACGACGAGGACACCATCCGCGCCGCCGATTGGGTGGTCGACATTGGCCCCGGCGCGGGCGAGCACGGTGGCTGGGTGGTCGTGTCCGGGCCCGTCGAGGAGCTGCTGGCCAGCGAGAAGTCGCTGACCGGTGCGTACCTGTCCGGGCGCGCGTCGATCCCGGTGCCGGAGACCCGCCGGTCGCCGTCAAAGAGCCGCGAGGTCGTGGTCAAGGGCGCCAGCGAGCACAATCTGCGGGACGTGGACGTGGCGTTCCCGCTCGGCTGCCTGGTGGCCGTGACCGGGGTGTCCGGTTCGGGTAAGTCGACCCTGGTCAACGAGATCCTGTACAACGCGCTGGCCAAGGAGCTGAACGGCGCGCGGACGGTGCCCGGCAAGCACACCCGGATCACCGGGATGAAGCAACTGGACAAGGTGGTGCACGTCGACCAGGGGCCGATCGGGCGCACCCCGCGGTCGAACCCCGCCACGTACACGGGCGTCTTCGATCACGTGCGCAAGCTGTTCGCGCAAACCACCGAGGCCAAGATCCGGGGTTACCAGCCGGGCCGCTTCTCCTTCAACGTGAAGGGCGGCCGCTGCGAGGCGTGTTCCGGTGACGGCACGATCAAGATCGAGATGCAGTTCCTGCCCGACGTCTACGTGCCATGCGAGGTCTGCCAGGGCGCCCGGTACAACACCGACACCCTGCAGGTGCACTACAAGGGCAAGACGATCGCCGAGGTGCTGGGCATGCCGATCGAGGAGGCCGCCGAGTTCTTCGAGCCGGTCCCGGCCATCCACCGGCACCTCAAGACCCTGGTCGACGTCGGGCTGGGCTACGTTCGCCTGGGTCAGCCCGCGCCCACGCTATCCGGCGGCGAGGCGCAGCGGGTGAAGCTGGCGTCGGAGCTGCAGCGGCGGGCCACCGGGCGGACGATCTACGTGCTGGACGAGCCCACCACCGGGCTGCACTTCGAGGACATCCGCAAGCTCCTGGGCGTGCTCGGCCGGCTCGTCGACACCGGGAATACGGTCATCGTTATCGAGCACAACCTCGACGTGATCAAGACCGCCGACTGGATCATCGACCTCGGTCCCGAGGGTGGTTCGGGGGGCGGGTCGGTCATCGCGACCGGGACGCCCGAGAAGGTGGCGGTGGCCGAGGGAAGCTACACGGGCGAGTTCCTGAAGAAGCTGCTGGACGTCTGACCGGAACGGGACGTGGAGACGGGGGCACCAGCCTGGCGGGGGCGGCCCGGCGTGACGACGGCTCCCCGACCGGTGTGGACATCAGGGCGAGGACAGCGCCCGGCGCAGGCGGGCACGACGGTGACCCGGTGACGGGCATGACGGTGGCCCGGTGACCGGCGTGGACATCGCGACCAGCCAGGGCCCGGCGCGAGCCGACCTGGCCGCGCCCGGCGGCGATGGCCCCCCGTCGTTCCTCCTCGTGCTCACGCACGGGGCGGGCGGCTCGGTGGACGCGCCCGATCTGCTGGCCGTGCGGGACGCCGCCCTACAGCAGGGCGGCGCGACCGCGCTCGTCACCCAGCCGTACCGGGTCCGAGGTGCCCGGGCCCCCGGTTCGGCCGCCCGTCAGGACGAGGCGTGGCAGGAGATCATCGCCTTCCTCTGCGCCGGTTCATGGTTCTCGCCGGGGGCGGAGTCGTCGCTGGGGGAGCGGTCGCCCGCGGGGGAGGCCCCGCTATCCGGGTCGGCGGGAAAGGCGCCATCTGCGGGGGAGACCCGGCTGTCCGCGGGGGAGACGCCGCTATCCGGGGAGGCGCCGCCGGGCCCGCGTCTTCCGCTGATCGTCGGCGGCCGGAGTAACGGCGCGCGGGTGGCCTGCCGCACTGCGGTGGCTGTGGGGGCGAGCGGGGTCATCGCGCTCGCGTTCCCGCTCCGTCCGCCCGCCCGCCGCGCGGCGGCCGGGAGCGCCGCGACGTCCGGCCGGCCAACGCGCGATGCCGAACTGCGCGCTGCGGCCGAGGGCGGCGCACGCGTGCTCGTCGTGAACGGGGACTCCGATCCGTTCGGGATCCCCGATCCGGGCCCCGCCATCCGGGTGGTGGTGCTGGAAGGCGAGTCACATTCGCTTTCCCGCCGTCCAGGCGCGGTGGCGGGTGCGGTCACCCGATGGCTCAGCCGTGCTGTGCCGCTGGCGCACTGATCTGGTGCGCTGAGCTAGTTCACTGAGCTAGTTCACTGGGAGCGACGGCGGCGTCATCCAGGCGAGCGCGGAGGGCCATCAAAGTCTGGCTGTAACCGGCTGGATAGGAAGCCGGTGCGCGGGATTCACCGCTTGATAACGATCTGACTGCTGACGCTTTAATGGGTGTTGCTGTTTTGTAATAATCACCGGAACGAGTCTCCCGCTCCGGTGCGGAAAGCTGGCAATGGGCATTGCACCGTCCGCTGAAATAACGATTCGGCCGAGCTTTAGGCGGCAGGGGCGTGTCCGAGGTGGGAGATCCCGGTGCTCGTGTGGAACACCAGGTCAGTTGGCCGGTGCGGAGCGATCGTGGCGCCGCCCGGGAGCAGTTCACCGGTGTCTTCAAAAATAACGATCCCGTTGCAGAGCAAACTCCAGCCCTGATCGGGGTGACTGGCCAGTGTCCGGGCCGCCTCACGGTCCGGTGCTGACGACTCCGGACACCTTGGCGTGTGTTGGCACATCACGTGCCTCCTCAAAAGCTTCTAATCATGCGTGTTCTGAATCACATGTTAGTGTGCCCCAGCAAGTGCGGGCTGCAACATGGCTCATTCTGACCGTTTTACCGGGAGCTTTTTGTGGCCCCCGGTGGACTATCCGCTATGGCATTTTCTAACTACGTCCTGTGGCCGCCAGCGGATGGTCATGAGGCCTACCGCTGGGCCTGGCGCGGTGACTGGAGGCCACCTCGCCGTGTCAGTGGCCTAGACCAACTGCTCTAGACCAACTGTGCTCCCGGGTGCCGTACCGCGCAAGGGACACACCCAAATTGGTCTGGTCCATTGCGCCGATGGGCCGCGCCGGCACCGTCGTGGCCGGTCGCGATTCCCCTCGGGCCAGGCCAGCCGCGATGTCTCGCCACTGGCTCCGGGGCCGCGGTCAGCGAGCAGACGGGGCCCCTGCTGTCGACTGCCCACCGGTACCCAGTTAACGTCCCCCGGGTACTGCGGGTTCGAAGAGCCAGGCACATATCGGGCGCCGAAGGCTGGCTGCCCCCGAAGGCTGGCTGCCCCCGGTGACTGGCTAGCCGGATAAAGCTGATTCTGTTAGCGGGCGGATGCCCGGATCTTGCCGCGTACGACTGTAGGGCGGTAACGCGGCGGCCGGGCCCCGTTCGGCTTCATCGCTGGTCAGCCCGCGTGTCGCCGGTAAGGCACCGTCCTGCTATACCAGAGCATCCTGGCCCCCCGTTGATACACCTGAATGGCGGGTTCCGGTGGCGGGGAAGGCTGTGCTACCGCTGGTTCCCGTGGTTACGCGGAATCCGCTATACGGCAGGCTGCAGGGGCGCCGGGGGGATGCCGTTGAGCCGGTGGCTTTCCCGCAGTGTCAGCAGTCGCTCCGCCTCCGCCGTGAGGGCGTGCACCTCCGGCTTCGCCATCGCCTTGCGCCGGTAGATCCGGTCGTCATAGCCGAGCGGACCGATTGCGGCGCGCTGCGCGGCGAAGGCTGAACGCATTACCGCGGTCAGCGCCGAATCCAGGTTGACCGCCAGCCGTCTCCGTTCGGGCAAAGGAGTGGAGAGGGCATCAGCCTGGCGGAATTCCAGCTCGGCCTCGCGCGCGGCCGCCAGCAACTCGTCGAACGTGGCGGCGAGCGCGACATCCGCCGCGTGTATTTCCAGCGCCCCCTGGCTACCCTGCTGACGCTTTCTCACGCCGTGCCCTTTCCCTGACGGCCGTTCCGGCGATGGCCTGCTCTTTTGCCTCGTGCGCCGCCCAGCCCCGGGCGTGCCGCATCCGGCCCGTGCATAGCGTACGCGCTCCACGGCGGCCGAGGCCGACTAGGTGCGCCTGGCGGGGCGGCCCGCGCGCGCTACGTGGCGTCGGGGCGGTTTCCGGCCAGTGGCGCCGCGCTATCTCGCGCAGTACCCGTTGCATGGCTGCCTGTTATGACATCGTGGACCCGCCCGCCCGACCACGATGGCCCGCTTGTCTGCTGCGGGCAACTCTGGCACTCTGTCTCCCCCCGGAAGCTTCGCGTACCCGCTGTCATCGGCCCGCCAAGGAGGAACCGTGAAGCGCGCCCAACCTGGTGGCGACCAATGACCGGTTGGTCGCCAGGTCCGGGCATGGCCGCTTACCGTGATGGCGTCACCGTCATCCGTGAGCTGGCCGCGCGGTTCACCGCTGCCCAGTGGGCGGCGCTCACACCGTGCTATGACTTGCGGGCCGCGGACGTCGCGGGCCGCCTCCGGTGCATGGCCGATGACTATCACGAGTTCCTGGACGACGCGCCGGATAGCCGCCTGGGCCGGCTGATGGCGACGGGGTTTCCCGCCGCGACGCTGGCCCGCAAGCTGGAACGGCAGAACGCGGCCGAGCTCGCCGAACTGCCCGACGAGCCGGCCCCCGAGCACATCGCCGCGTTCGCTGAATCGGCCCGGTCGTATGCGGTCCGGGTACCGCCGCTGTGGGACTATCCGCACCACTGGTACCGCGGTGCCGTCGTCACCGTCGGCGCGATGGCCGGTGTGGCCTGCGCCGAATGGCACGTCCACGCCTGGGACCTGGCCCGGTCGCTCGGGATCGACTACCGCCCCGCTGCCCCGGAGATCGTGTTCGAAGGCTGGTGGGAGGGAACGCCGCAGGTCCGGCCGGCCGAAGCCGCGGGCCTGCTCGTTGCGGCGCCGGTGGAGGGCGACGTCTGGGAGACCCTGCTGCGCATGTTCGGGCGGGATCCCGACTGGCTGCCCTGAGCGCGTCCCGTCTCACGTACCTTCGCCCGTTCCCGCTCCGCGCCCGTCGCGCCCGTCGCCCGTCCCCGCTCCGTGCGCCCGAGCGCATTCCCGTCCGAAGTGGAAGCATGAGCCCCGTGACCTTTGACGTAGAAACGGTGCGCGCCGCCTATCCGGCGCTCCGCGACGGGTACGCCTACCTGGACGGCGCCGCCGGGACACAGGTGCCCGAGGCAGTCATCGAGACCATCGCCGCCGCGGCCCGGGCCGGGATCGGCAACGCGGGCGGGGCCTTCCCGGCCAGCGAGCGCGCCAGCGCCATCGTGACCGGCTGCCGCCAGGCCGTGGCCGACCTCGTGGGCGGCCACCCGGAGGGCGTCATCCTCGGCCCGAACATGACCACGCTGACCTACCGGCTGGCCGGCGCGCTGTCCGACACATGGTGGCCCGGCGACGAGATCGTGGTCTCCCGGCTGGACCACGACGCGAACGTCCGCCCGTGGGTTCAGGCCGCCGCCCGGGCCGACGTCACGGTGCGCTGGGCCGAAGTCGACATATCGACGGGTGAGCTCCCGGTCGCGCAGTACGGCGCGCTGCTGTCGGAACGGACCCGGCTGGTCGCGGTTACGGCGGCGAGCAACATCCTCGGCACGCGGCCCGACGTGCGGGCGATCACCGCCCTGGCCCACGATGTCGGCGCGCTGACCTACGTCGACGGCGTGCACGCCACGCCGCACACCCCGGTCGACGTCGCCGCTCTCGGGGCGGACTTCTACGCGACCAGCGCCTACAAGTGGTCGGGCCCGCACATCGGGATGGTCATCGCGGACCCAGCTCTGCTGGAGACCCTCCGGCCGGACAAGCTCGCCTCCTCTCCGGACACCGTGCCCGAACGTTTCGAGCGGGGGACCCCCGCCTACGCGGACCTCGCCGGTGTGACGGCCGCGGTCGACCACCTGGCCAGCCTCGGCACGGAGGGGCCCGGCATGGAGGGGCCCGGCACGGAGGGGCCC
>PLRW01000129.1 GCA_003164955.1 Actinomycetota bacterium | reverse complement strand
GAGCCCCAGCCCGAACCGGCCCCCCGCCGTGGCCCGCCGCCGCGCCGGGGGCAGCCCCGGCACGGGCGGCCGCGGCGCGGCGCCTAGGGAAGCCAGCTCAAAGACGTGCGAGAGGACAGCCGATGGCCCTGGTGACCCCCGTGGATACCGTGCCGCTGGATCAGCTCGGCCGGGTGCACTTCGTCGGCATCGGCGGTGCGGGCATGTCCGGCATCGCACGCGTCATGCTGGAGCGCGGCGTGGCCGTATCGGGCAGTGACTCCGGTTCGCCGGGGATGCTCGGCGAACTGGCCGCGCTCGGCGCCACCGTGCACACCGGGCACGCCGCGGACCACCTCGGTAGCGCCGACACGGTCGTGGCGTCCAGCGCCATCCGGCCCGGCAACCCGGAGCTGGCCGAGGCGCGCCGCCGCGGCCTGCGGGTACTGCCCCGCGCTGCGGCCCTGGCCTCGATCATGGCGGGGCGCCGGGCGACGGCGGTCGCCGGCACGCACGGCAAGACGACCACGACGTCGATGATCACCACCATCCTGCGCGAGTGCGGCGCCGATCCGGGCTATGTCATCGGCGGCGTGCTCGCCGAAACCGGCCTCGGGGCCGACGACGGTGCGGGCCAGGATCTCGTGGTCGAGGCCGACGAGAGCGACGGCTCGTTTCTGATGCTGTCCCCGCAGGTCGCGGTGATCACCAACGTCGAAGCCGATCACCTCGACAACTACCGCGACCTCGCCGAGATTCAGTCCGCGTTCGAGGCCTTCGGCCGCCGGATCACGCCCGGCGGGGCCCTCATCACCTGCGCCGACGACCCCGGGGCCCGCGCCGTGGCCGAAGCCTCCCGCGGGCTCCCCATCCGGATCCGCAGCTACGGGACGTCGCCATCGGCCGACTACCGGGTGTCCGGGATTACCGCGCGCGGCATGGGCAGCACGTTCACGATGGCGGCCGCTCCGGCTCCGGGGCAGGATGCCCCAGATCCCCGGGGCGCTCCCGGCCCACGTCCGTTCGGTGAATTCACCGGCCCGATCACCATTGCCGTTCCCGGCCGGCACAACGTGCTCAATGCCGCGGCCGCCTTCGCCGCCGCGGCCGAACTCGGCCTCGACGGTCCGCCGGCCGCGGCGGCGCTGCGGGCCTACCGCGGTGCGCAGCGGCGGATGGAGCCCAAGGGCGATGAGGACGGGGTCCGGGTGCTCGACAGTTACGCGCACCACCCGACCGAGGTGGCGGCCGACCTCGCGGCGGCCCGTGATCTCGCCGACGGCGGCCGCGTGATCGCGATCTTCCAGCCGCACCTGTTCAGCCGGACCCGGATCTTCGGCGAACAGTTCGGCGCCGCGCTCGGCCTCGCCGACGAGGTGGTGGTCATGGACATCTACGCGGCCCGGGAGGATCCCGAGCCGGGTGTCACGGGGCGGCTCGTGGCGGACGCCGTTCCGGCCGGGCGGGCTCGCTACGTTCCGGACGCGGCCCAGGTCCCGGCCGTGATCGCCGATATCGCCAAGCCCGGCGACGTCGTGCTGACCATGGGTGCCGGGGACGTGACGAAGCTCGGCCCGGTGATCGTCGCCGCGCTGCGCGACCGGGGGAGCACCCGGTGAACTGGCCCGGTTCCGGCGACGGCCTCCGTGACGGCCCGGGGATCACCATGCCCCGCCCAGCCGGCGACGGCCCAGCCGGCGATGGCCCACCAGCCGGCGATGGCCCGGCGTCCCCGCCACCCGGCCCTCCCGCGCGGGCCCGCGGCCGCAGCCCGTGGCGGACGGCGTTCTTCGGCCTCGCCGCCGCCGCCCTGGTCGCCGGCGTCGCCTGGGCGCTGCTCGGATCGAAGCTGCTGGTGGTCCGGTCGGTCGTTGTCACCGGAACGCACCTGGTGCCGGTCAGCCAGGTGCGGGCGGTGGCGGCTATCGGGACGGGCGTGCCGATGATCCGGGTGGACACCGGCGCGGCGGCCAGGCGCGTCGAAGCCATCCCGCAGGTGCAATCGGCGCAGGTGAGCAAGTCCTGGCCGGACCGGATCGTCATCACCGTCCGGGAGCGCACCCCGGTTCTGGCCGTTACGGTACCGGTCGCTGGGTCGGCAACTGGGCCGGCCGGTGATGGCTTCGCCCTCATCGACTCCACCGGGGTCGTGGTCCGGTCGGTGCCGGTCAAGCCGGCCGGAATGCCCGTGTTCGGGACTTCCATGCCGCTCAGCGCGCTGCGCGGCAGCACGTCCGTGGCCGCGGCGGTGACCGTGCTGCACGAGGTGCCCGCGTGGATCGCCGGTGCCGCGGCCACGGTCACCGCGTCCAGCCCGCAGAACGTGACGCTCGGGTTGTCCAACGGGGTGACGATCGTGTGGGGAAGCACCGCCCGCGCGGCCGCCAAGACCGCCGAGCTTTACGCGCTGATGCGCACGGGCGCGCACTACTACGACGTCAGCGCGCTGGAAACCGCGGTGACCCGGTGATGCTGCGACACGCCGCGCCGGTTCGCGCGTGGTTAGTTGACCCCGGTGACCCGCCACCCTACTGTCCCTAGCAATTGCCGGGCTGACAAAACTCTAAATCTCTACCTGAAGGTGAAACCTGATGGTGAGGCCGGCTCTGCGCCAGCGAATGAGCCAGCTAATAAGCTCATGGGAACCGTAAACGGCGCCGCGGGCCGGCCAATGCCAATGGCGGCGTATTCCGTTTCGCGGCCAGGGTTTCCCGAGCCCAGCGGGCTGATCGGCCGAAATTAGCGATTCGGCCGGATTAGCGACCGGGAACGTGAACGAGTTAAAACGAGCGGAAAGGTACCTCCTCGTGGCAGCACCGCAGAACTACCTGGCGGTCATCAAGGTCGTCGGAATCGGCGGCGGTGGCGTTAATGCAATTAATCGAATGATCGAAGAGGGCCTCAAGGGCGTCGAGTTCATCGCGATCAATACCGACGCGCAGGCGCTGCTGATGAGCGACGCCGACGTCAAGCTCGACGTCGGCCGCGAGCTCACCCGTGGGCTGGGCGCGGGGGCCAACCCCGACGTCGGCGCGCGGGCCGCCGAGGATCACCGCGAGGAGATCGAAGAGGTGCTCAAGGGCGCCGACATGGTCTTCGTCACGGCGGGGGAGGGCGGCGGCACCGGAACCGGCGGTGCCCCCGTGGTGGCGAACGTCGCCCGGTCGCTGGGCGCGCTGACCATCGGCGTCGTCACCCGCCCGTTCGGTTTCGAGGGCAAGCGCCGCGCGATCCAGGCCGAGGCCGGGATCGAGCGGCTGCGCAGCGAGGTGGACACGCTCATCGTCATCCCGAACGATCGGCTGCTGTCCATTTCCGACCGTCACGTCAGCGTGCTCGACGCCTTCAAGGCCGCCGACCAGGTGCTCCTTTCCGGTGTTCAGGGCATTACCGACCTGATCACCACGCCGGGCCTGATCAACCTGGACTTCGCCGACGTGAAGTCCGTCATGTCCGGCGCGGGCTCGGCGCTGATGGGCATCGGCTCCTCGCGCGGTGAGGACCGCGCGGTCGCCGCGGCGGAAATGGCGATCTCCAGCCCGCTGCTGGAGGCCAGCATCGACGGGGCCCACGGTGTGCTGCTGTCCATTCAGGGCGGTTCGGATCTGGGACTGTTCGAGATCAACGAGGCTGCCCAGCTCGTGGCCAATTCGGCGGCCGTGGACGCGAACATCATCTTCGGCGCGGTTATCGACGACGCGCTCGGCGACGAGGTGCGCGTCACGGTCATCGCCGCCGGCTTCGACGAGAACCAGATGGGCCGGACCTCATCCGGGGCCGGCGGCCTCGGCGCGACGGCCCTCAGCCCGCCCGCTGCGTCCGTTCCCCCGGCCGTTGCGCCGGCCAGCACGCGGCCGAGTCAGGCTCCGTGGTACGCGGAGGACCCATCCGGCGGCACGGCCGGGACCGGCGATGCGGCGTCCGCGTCGTCCGGGTTCGGGGCGCAGGGGGCCGCGTCGTCCGGGTTTGCGGCTGGTCCGGCCAGCGAGGGCGGGGCCGGCGCCGACGCCGCGGCCCTGGTGACGGACGAGATTCCTACCGGCGAGAACGCCGTGGGCGGGACGTTCGGCGCGGGTGCCGCGGCGGGGAACGACGGGACCGCCCAGCCCAGCGGGGGCATCAGTGGCTCGCTGGACAGCGGCACGGGCGGCTACGGCTACGGCGACGGCCACGGTGCGGCCGAGCAGGGTGCGCGCACCGGCAGCTCCGGTACGGCCGCCGACGCCGCCGACCCGGGGGAGACTGCCCCCTGGGACATCTCCGGGGCCGACGGCGGCGAGTCCGCCGGAGCCGGCGGGAACGGCGGGAACGCCAGCGGTGACAGCCCGATGGCCGGCGCGGCGCGTGTGTTCGACGTCGCCACCACCCGGCGGCGTCCGGTCATCTTCGAGGAAGACGACGACCTGGACGTTCCCGACTTCCTCAAGTGAGCAGGCCCAAAGACATTGCGGGCCCAGAAAGCATTGCGNNGAAAGCATTGCGGGCCCAGAAAGCACAGTGCGGCGCGCCGAGCTGGCCGAACGGCTGCACCAGGTCCGGGAGCGCATCGCGGCCGCGTGTGCCGCGGCGGGACGTGACGTCGCGGAGATCACGCTCATCGCCATCACGAAGACCAGGCCCGCCTCGGACGTCCGGCTGCTCTATGAGCTGGGCCAGCGGGACTACGGTGAAAACCGTGACCAGGAGGCCGCTCCCAAGGCCGCGCGATGCGCGGACCTGCCGATCACCTGGCATTTCGTCGGGCAGCTGCAAACCAATAAAGTGGCCAGCGTCGCGCGGTACGCGGACATTATCCACTCGGTGGACCGCCTCCGGCTGGTCCGTGCCCTGGGGAACGCCGCGCGCCGCCAGGAGCGCGTCCTTACCTGCCTCATCCAGGTGAACCTGAGCGGGCCGGACGGCGATCCAGGTCGTGGCGGCGCGCCCGCGGACCAGGTCGGCCCGCTGGCCGCGGCGATCGCCAGCGAAGCGGGACTCGTCCTCGGCGGGGTGATGGCGGTCGCGCCGCTCGGAGTCCCGGCCACCGGCGCCTTTACCCGGCTCGCCCCCGCGGCCGCCGCCGTCCGCGCCGTCCGGCCTGCGGCGACGATCATTTCTGCGGGTATGAGCGGTGATCTGGAAGAGGCCGTTGCGGCCGATGCGACACACCTGCGAATCGGTACGGCGTTGCTCGGCGATCGGAGGCCCCCTCTCATGTAATGTCCCTCGCGTGGGCCTCTAAGGGCTCGCGGCAGCGTGGATGTGGGTTCGCAGTCGAAGTTGCGGGGGGTTCCGGAGGGTCACTTCCGGGCTAGCGCCGGGGGGCTGCCAGATCGGCACGACGGAGGACTGACAGATGGCCAGCGCAATGCGCAAGATGGCGGTCTACCTCGGCCTCGTGGAGGACGACCACCGCTACCAGGACGGGTACGACTCCTACGAGGAATACGAGGAATACGAGGAGCAGGCGGACCGCTTCGATGGCCCGGACGATCTGGACGGGCAGCCGGCTGACGGTGCCCACCTTCCGGCGCCCGCGCGCCCGGACGGCGCCCGCCAGACGACTGACCTCGCGCGGATCACAACGCTGCACCCTCGCACCTACAATGAAGCACGTACCATTGGGGAGCACTTCCGCGAGGGGATCCCCGTCATCATGAACCTGACCGAGATGGTCGACAGTGACGCCAAGCGCCTCGTCGACTTCGCGGCAGGCCTGATCTTCGGACTGCACGGGAGCATCGAGCGGGTGACCAACAAGGTCTTCCTGCTTTCTCCCGCGAACGTCGAGGTGGCGGCGGAGGACAAGGCTCGCATCGCGGAGAGAGGTTTCTTCAACCAGAGCTAGCGGACAAACCAGTGACGGTGTGATGCGGACCAGTCAAGCTACTGCGCGCGAGGCCCCAGGTCGAGATTGCTCGGCTCGACGAGACTGCCCGGCTAGGCTGCGGCAGGCGAGGACGCGGCGATGGGCATCCTAAAGGTTGTCCTGACCTACATCCTCACGATCTACCTGATCATCCTCGTCGGGCGGATGATCTTCTCCTGGATTCAGATGTTCGCGCGGCAGTGGGTACCCACGGGAATACTCCTGGTTATCGCCGAGAGCATCTTCACCGTGACCGATCCTCCACTAAAATTTCTACGCCGCTACATACCCCCCCTTCGCCTCGGTAGAGTAGCGATGGATCTCAGCTTCATGGTGCTGTTTCTTGTGATCTTGATTCTGCTCGACGTAGTCGTGCCACGGATCTGATCGGGTACCGTCGGATGATCGCAGCCAAGTGCGCCGAGGAGACGAAATGCCGCTGACGCCCGCGGATGTGCGGAACAAGCAGTTCAGTACGACGAGGCTCCGGCCCGGCTACGACGAGGAAGAGGTTGACGCCTTCCTCGACGAGGTCGAGTCCGAGCTCGACCGGCTTATCCAGGAGAACGAAGAGCTCCGGGCGAAGCTGGCAGAGAGCCTGCGAGGGGGTAAGTCGTCGGTTCCCGCACTGAGCTCGCCGCTGGCTGATTCCACCAAGATGGACATAATGCAGCCGGAGCCGCAGCGCGAGCCGGAACGCCGGCAGCCCGAGCCGGTGATGATGGGCTCGATGGCGCCGCCCGAGGACAACATGGACACCGCGGCGCGGGTCCTGTCTCTCGCGCAGCAGACCGCCGACCAGGCGATCGCCGACGCGCGCCGCGAGGCGGACGAGACGCTGGGACGTGCCCGCCGCGAGGCCGACGAGGTGCTGACCAAGGCGCGCCGCCAGGCCGAGCAGATCACCGGCGATGCGCGCGCCCGGGCCGAGAGCCTTGAGCGCGACGCGCAGGAGCGTCACCGTCAGGCCATGGGCTCGCTGGTCCAGCAGCGCGAGGAGCTCGAGCGCCGCGTGGACGACCTGCGTGCCTTCGAGCGTGAGTACCGCAGCAGGCTGAAGGCGTACCTTGAGGGCCAGCTACGGGACCTGGAGGCGGGAGTGACCGACAGCGGGGCCTTCCCCACGATGGGGTCCGCGCCGCAGGCGTCCATCTCGTCAGGCCTGGGGCAGGGCGGCGCGCGTAACGGTGGCGCCCCATCGACCGGGCAGTACTCCGTGCCCGACGTCGTTCAGCACGCGGGAAGCTTCCACGGAGGCGAGGGCGCGCCCGCGCACGAACGGCGATAACTGAACGATCCCCCGCGGCCTGGGCGTGTCAGCACCGGGTCGCGGGGGTTGTTTTTTGCTTGAGCGGGGCGACGTCGCCCGCGGGGTGGCACCCCCGTGGGAGCGTTGCGAAGATCGGCGGTTGGGGTGACCGCGCGTTCTGGGAGAACGCTTGTGATCAGGTTCAGCGCTTCTCTGGTCGTCATCGCGATGGGACTGCTCGTCGCGGGAGCCGTCGCCAGCAATCTGTTGCTTGTCTATATCGCGATCGCGATGAGCGCGGTCACGCTGATCTTCTTCATGGTCGGCACCCTCCTCAACTGGGGAGAACTGCGCGCCTCGGCCGTGGAAGCCCCGGGCGACCGGATGGATGAGGCGTCCGCCGGGCGCCCCGGCGAGGCCAGTGCCGGTGAGCGCCGGAGCGAGCGCGTAGCGGCGTCCGCTGGACGGCCGGCCCGGCCTGCCGGGCAGCGCGACCAGGCGCCGGCCGCGACACTCGGCCCGGCGCCACACGGGGAACGTGATCCGGCGCCGGCCACAAAGCCGGAGGCGGTGCCGCCACGGAAACGTGATCGGGCGTCCGCCGCAAAGGCCGACCCCGTGCTTCCCTGGGAGCGTGATCAGGCGCCGGTCGCGAAAGCGGATCCCGTGCCTCCCTGGGAGCGTGACCAGGCGTCGGCGGCGAAAGCGGTTCCCCCCTGGGAGCGTGACCAGGCGCCCGCGGCGAAAACGGGATCGGTTCCCCCGTGGGAGCGTGATCAGGCGCCCGCGGCGAAGCCGGATGCGGTGCCTCCCTGGGAACGTGATGCGGTGCCGGCCGCGAAGCGGGATGAAGAGGCGCCGGCCGGGAGGCGGGATAGGAAGCCCGCGGACAAGCGCGATCGAACGCCGCCGCGGAGGCCCGACGCCGCCGCCGTGCCGCGGCCGGGTGCCTCGCTGACCGGAAGGCCCAGCGATGCCCCGGAGGCCCGGCCGGGTCCAGAAGCTCCGGCGGCCCGGCGAGGTGCCGACCCCCGTGCCCCCCTTCCGGCCAGCGGCCCGAGAGACCGAACCGGGCGACCGCCCTGGGAGCGTCCTCTCGTGGAGCCCACCCGGGAGCAGCGGCTTCTGGACTTCCGGGGCGCCCCGGATACGACGCAGCAGTTCCCTGCGCCCCCGACAGCGCCGGGGTCCAGGGAAGCAAAGCCGGCCCCCGAATCCGCGTCCCCCACAAAAGCCACCGAGGACACCGGCAGTCCCAAAGTCACCGGCAGTCCCAAAGTAACCAGCAGTGGCACCGGCAACAGCGGAGGCGCCAGCAGTCCCGAGGACGCCAACAGCACCGAGCTCACCGGCAGTCCCGGGCTCACCGACAGTCCCGAGGTCACCAGCAGTGGCACCGGCAACAGCGGAGACGCCAGCAGTCCCGAGGACGCCAACAGCACCGGGCTCACCGGCAGTCCCGGGCTCACCGGCAGTCCCGAGGACACCGGCAGTCCCGCGGGCACTGGCAGCCCCGGCGACACCAGCGGCTCCGAGCACCCCAAAGGTACGACGGACACCGGTAGCACCGAGGGCACCGGCAGCACCGAGGGCACCGGCAGCACCGAGGGCACCGGCGGCACCACCTCGGCCGGTCAGCCCGTCACGGTGGTCCCCGGCGTGCCCCGGTACCACCGGAGCGATTGCATTCTGATCCGGTTCATGGGCGACAGTGACCTGCAGAAGATGCCGGTCGAGGCGGCCAGGAAGAACGGGTGCACCCCCTGCCGCGCCTGCCAACCGGATGGCGGGGAGACGGACTGACCGTCCGTCGCCGGGCGTCTGAACCCGTTCCCCGCTGAGCCCCTACGCCCGCCGCGGCCCCTACGCCCGCCGCAGCCAGAACCGCAGGCCGAGCAGGTCGTCGGTGTGCTCGGCAAACCCGGCGTTGCCGCTGCCTTGCGACGGCTGGCCGGCCTGGTAGCTGCGGGCGAGGACCTCGTTCGCGATCACCGGCCCCTGCTCCGTCAGCGCGGCGGAAAGGTCCGGGTCGCTCGCCTCCCACCACAGCAAGATCCGGTCGGTGACGTCCAGCCCATCGCTCTTCCGCGCGTCCTGGATGAGCCGGATCGCCTCCCGGGCCAGGCCTTCGCGGCGCAGTTCGGGGGTGAGCGTGACCTCGAGCGCCACCGTCTCGCCCGCGTCCGCGGCGACCGTCCAGCCCGCCTTCGGCGTCTGCGTCACGATCACCTCGTCCGGGCCGAGGGACACCTCTTTCCCGTCCACCGTGACCGTGGCCGTCCCGGCCGTACGCAGCTGGGCGGCCAGCGCGGACGCGTCCGCCGCGGTGATCGCCTTCGCGGCCACCGGCGTGGCCTTGCCGAACCGGCCGCCGAGGGCGCGGAAGTTCGGCTTCACGCTGTAGTCGACCAGTTCGACGTCGACGTCGGCCAGCGTCTCCAGCGCGTGCACGTTCAGTTCCTCGGCGACCTGTGCGCGCAGCTCGTCCGGCAGGGACGCGAACCCCGCCGCGCCGACCAGCGCCCGCGCCAGCGGCTGCCGGATCTTCACCGTGGCGGACGCCCGGGCCGAACGCCCCAGCTCCACCAGCCGGCGGGTGAGCGCCATCTCCGCGGACAGCTCCGGGTCGATGAGCGCGGTGTCCGCGACCGGCCAGCTGGCCAGGTGGACCGACTCGGGAGCGTCGGCGCCGCGCAGCGCGCTCCACACGTAGTCGGTGAGGAATGGCGTGATCGGCGCCATCAGCCGGGTCACCGTCTCCAGGCACTCATACAGCGTGGCGAACGCCGATGCGGACTCACCGGTCCGTGGGCCTTCCCAGAACCTACGGCGTGACCTGCGCACATACCAGTTGGAGAGTTCATCGGTGAAGCCCGCGATGCGACGCCCCGCGCCTGCCGTGTCGAAGCCCTCCAGGGCGATGGTGACGTCCCGGACGAGGGTGTGCAGCTCGCTGAGGATCCACCGGTCCAGGACCGGCCGGTCCATCGGTGCCGGTGCCTCGCCGAGCCGGTCCGGGCCCCAGGCGTTGCCGTCGGAGGCGGCTGCGTTGGCGTATAGGGCCAGGAACGAGACCGTGTTCCAGTAGGTAAGCAGGATCTTGCGGACGATTTCCTCCAGCGCCGCGTGCCCCACCCGCCGGGTGGCCCACGGGGAGCCGGACGCGGCGAAGAACCAGCGCAGGGCGTCCGCGCCGTGCGCCTCCATCAGCGGCAGCGGCTCCAGCACGTTGCCCAGGTGCTTGCTCATCTTCCGGCCGTCGGAGTCGACAACGAGCCCGAGGCAGACCACGTTCTCGTACGACGACCGGCCGAACACGATCGTGCTGACCGCCATCAGCGAGTAGAACCACCCACGGGTCTGGTCGATCGCCTCGCAGATGAACTGCGCGGGGAAGGCCCGCTCGAACTCGGGCTCGTTCGTATACGGCGCCCCGAGCCGCGCGAACGGCATCGAGCCGGAGTCGTACCAGGCGTCGATGACGTCGGGAACCCGCCGCGCGCGAGCCTCGCAGACCGGGCAGCCGAACGTCACCTCATCGACGAACGGCCGGTGCGGGTCCAGCCCGGACAGGTCCCGGCCGGTCAGCTCGGAAAGCTCCGCCCGGGAGCCGACGCAGGTGGTGTGCCCGTTCTCGCACTCCCACAGCGGCAGCGGCGTGCCCCAGTACCGGGTCCGCGACAGCGCCCAGTCCACGTTGTTGCGCAGCCACTCGCCGTACCGGCCGTGCTTGATGTTCGGCGGGAACCAGCTCGTCCGCTCGTTCTCGGCGAGCAGCTGATCCTTGACGGCCGTCGTCCGGATGTACCAGGACGGAAGGGCGTAGTAGATCAGCAGCGTGTGGCACCGCCAGCAGTGCGGGTAGCTGTGCTCGTACGGTTCCGAGCGGAACAGCAGCCCGCGGTCGGTGAGGTCCTGGATCAGCCGGGGGTCGGCGTCTTTGAAGAACATGCCGCCCACCATGGGCACGTTCTCCTCGAACCGGCCGTCGGGCCGGATCGGGTTGACCACCGGCAGCCCGTGCGCGCGTGAGGTCTGCATGTCGTCCGCGCCGAACGCGGGCGCCATGTGCACCAGCCCGGTGCCGTCTTCGGTCGTCACGAACGACCCGGGCACCACGATGTGCGCGTCCGGGATGTCGATCAGGTGGAACGGCTTGTCGTAGGTGGCGTTGAGCAGCTCCCGGCCGGGAAAAGTCACCACCGTGTCCCAGTCCTCGCCCAGAACGTTAAGCATCAGTGCCTCAGCCACCACCACGTGCTCGCCGTCACGCGGGTTGCGCGCCACGACGTACGTGACGTCGGGATGTACCGCCACGGCGGTGTTGGACACCAGCGTCCACGGCGTGGTCGTCCAGACCAGCAGGCTAGCGCCGGCCAGTTCCGGGGGCGCGCTGCCGGGCACGCTGGTCAGCGGGAAGCGCACGGTGACCGACGGGTCGGTGACCGTCTGGTAGACGCCGGGCTGGCCCATCTCGTGGTCGGACAGCGGCGTGCCGCAGCGCGGGCAGTACGGGCTGATCCGGAAGTCGCGGACCAGCAGGCCCTTGGAGTAGACGTCCTTCAGGGACCACCAGACCGACTCGATGTAGGAGGGGTCCATCGTCCGGTACGCCTTGGACAGGTCGATCCAGTAACCCATCCGCTCGGTCAGGTCGGTGAAGGCGTCGACGTGCCGGAGCACGGACTCGCGGCACCGCGTGTTGAACTCGGTGATGCCGTACGCCTCGATGTCCTTCTTGCCGGAGATGCCCAGCTCGCGCTCGACGGCGACCTCAACCGGCAGGCCGTGGCAGTCCCAGCCGGCCTGGCGTGGCACGTAGAAACCCTGCATCGTCTTGAACCGCGGGAACACGTCCTTGAAGACCCGCGCCTCCACGTGGTGGACGCCCGGCATGCCGTTGGCGGTCGGCGGTCCCTCGTAGAACGTCCAGGGCAGGCCGCCCTCGGTCTGCTTCAGCGAGCGCGTGAAGACATCGCCGTCCTGCCAGCGGACCAGCATCTCGCGCTCGATCGCGGGCAGGTCGATCTGGGCCGGCAGCACCGGGAAGCGCGGCGTGCGGCCGTCTGCGTGCGGCGCGCCGCCTGGCCGCGGCATGCTGCCGTCCGCCTGCGGTGCGGTATCGGATGCCTGCGACATGGTGGTTTGGCCTCCAGCAATTTCCGAACGGACGTTGCCGGAGGGACGAGAAGCCATGCGGCGTTCCCGCGGTACCACCCTCCTTGGCCGTGCCCAAAGGTGTCGGCCCTCTCAAGTTTCCCTGCGACCGGTTCTACTGAGCCCGCGTCACGTCCCAAATGGATGTGGCCAAATGGATGTGGGGCCGTTCTTCCGGCGGCTCCGGGGTGATCTGGTCCACTGGGCCGGCCTCCGGGCTCGCACCATCCCCGGATCGCTCCTGGCCGACGGTCAGCGGCAGCTGTCCCCATCGATGCCGTGCAGGATTTCAGGATATCCGACATGGCTCCGGGCGCCGAACTTATTCCCGGCGCGGACCGCATCCGCAACCCCGGGACGTGAGCGAACCGAATTTATATTTGCAGAGAAACGCGATGTGACTTATTCTCCGTTGACCGTTTTCATTCATGATCATCTATAGCCCGTCGTGGGAGGCATGAGATGGCCACTGCCCCGCGGTCCGAGGCCGCGGCTCTTCCGGTGCGGCCCGGGGAGGAGCCGTGGACCGGCTCTGAACTCGCCGAAGTACGGGAAACACTCGAAACGGACGCCGCCGGGCTGCGCCGCGACATCGAGCAGGCCGAGTCGCAGATCGCCGACCGGCTGGAGGGCGGGATTCGTGACGCGGGAGACGACGAGGCCGACGTGGGGGCCAAGACGTTCGAGCGCGAGCACGAGTTCGCGATGACCAGCAACGCACGTCATCTGCTCGAGCAGACCGAGCGAGCGCTCGCCCGGATCGATGCGGGAACATATGGAGCGTGCGAATCATGCGGCCAGCCAATCGGCAAGGCACGGTTGATGGCGTTCCCGCGCGCGGTACTGTGCGTGACGTGCAAGCAGCGCGAAGAACGCCGCTGACCGCGAAGGAAGCCGAGCGTTCAGCCCAAAAGCTTCCCGTCGTCATCGGGGTGGCGCTCACCGTCCTGGCCCTGGATGTGGTCACCAAGCTGATCGCCGTCCATACGCTGTCCGGTCATGCCCCGATCCGGCTGCTGGGCGGGTTCCTGACGTTGCTGCTGCTGCGCAACAGCGGGGCCGCGTTCAGCATCGGGACCTCGATGACGATCGTGTTCACGGCGATCGCGGTCGCGGTGATCTTCTACATCCTGCGGGCGGCCCGCAAGCTGCGCAGCGTGCCGTGGGCGATCACGCTCGGCCTGCTGCTGGGCGGGGCGACCGGGAACCTCGCGGACCGGATCTTCCGCTCGCCGGGACTGTTCCGCGGCGATGTGGTCGACTGGATCGAACTGCCGCACTGGCCCGTGTTCAACCTCGCCGACTCCGCCATCGTGTGCGGCGGCGTACTGGCCGTCCTGCTGGCCCTGCGCGGTGTGCACCTCGACGGCAGCCGGGAAGGCGCGCCCGGGCAGGACGGTGCCGGGCAGGACGGTGCCGGGCAGGACAACGCGGGGGATAGGGATAATGGCGTCCGGCCAGCGTTACCTGCCGGTGCCCGAGGGCCTCGACGGTGAGCGGCTCGACGCGGCCCTGGCCCGGATGTTCGGCCTGTCCAGGTCCAGAGCCGCCGAACTGATCAGTGAGGGCCTGGTGCTGGTCGGCGGGCATCCCGCGGCCAAGTCGGACCGGGTCGCGGCGGGCGAGCCGCTCGAGGTGACGCTGCCCGTGCCGCGCCCGGTAGCGCCGCCGCGCGCGGTGGAGGGCCTGAACGTCATCCACGAGGATGACGACATTCTCGTGGTGGATAAGCCGATCGGCGTGGCCGCGCACCCCGCGCCCGGCTGGGACGGCCCCACCGTGATCGGTGGCCTGCAGGCCAGCGGTCATACGATCGCCACCAGCGGCGCGGCCGAACGGCAGGGCATTGTGCACCGGCTGGATGCGAACACCACCGGCCTGATGGTCGTGGCCAAGAGCGAGCATGCCTACAGCGCCCTCAAACGGGCGTTCCGCGAGCGCACGGTGGAAAAGCGCTACCACGCGCTCGTGCAGGGCCACCCGGATCCGCTGCGCGGAACCATCGACGCGCCGACCGGCCGGCATCCGTCAGGCGACGGCCGGTTCGCGGTCGTGGCCGAAGGACGTCCCAGTGTGACCCACTACGACACGATCGAGGCCTTCCGCGGCGCAAGCCTGGTCGATGTCGGTCTGGAGACCGGCCGGACCCATCAAATCCGTGTGCACATGTCCGCGATCAAGCACCCGTGCGTAGGCGACCTGCTCTACGGCGCCGACCCGGTGCTGGCGGAGCGGCTGGGACTGCACCGCCAGTGGCTGCACGCCGTCAGCCTCGCGTTCGAGCACCCGGCCGACGGCCGCTGGGTCGAATTCCGCAGCGACTACCCCGCCGACCTGGCGCACGCCCTGGATATTCTTCGGGCCGAGAGTTAGCCCGCCAGCACGTCCGGCCCGGCCCTGAGCGGCCCGGGAACTCCTCTACAGGGCGCCGCCACATATATCCGGGAGTTTGAGCCATGGCACGCATCTACCCGGCCGCCCTGCAGCGCCTCGCGGTCCATTCCGGCGACGCCTTGTTCATCGACGACACGCCCGGTCACGTCACCGCCGCGGAAGCGCTCGGCGTGACTGGCCACCTCCACACCAGCACCACAGGCACCATCACTCGGATTGAGGATTTCCTCCCGGGCCCGGGACCTGCTCGGCCAAAATGAACGCCTGCCCGGAGCCGCTGGTCGCTGGTTAGCCGGGAGCCGCTGGTTAGCCCGGAGCCGCTGGTTAGCCCGCGCCGGGCCCCGAGAGCTTATCCGTCACACGGGGTACTGGGTGGGGCCGGTCGTATACATGCGCCCGGCTGGCGTTGTCCAGGTGTGGTGGCCGGGCTGCTTTTGCTCGAGGCGCCAGCCGTGGGCCTGCTTGGCGCGATGGTGATGACGACAGCGGGCTCCGGCGTTGCAGGCGCAGGTCCGGCCGCCCTGGTCCCACGGGATCGCATGCTCGAAATCGCAGCGCTTCGCGGCCCGTCGGCACGGCGGCCAGGTGCACTCGCCGTCGCGGACCTCGACCAGGTGCCGGAGTGCGTCGCTGGGTTGGTAACCGGCTGATTCGTGGCGATGGTCGCAGTCGAGGATCGCTAGCGGCTCGATACCGATCAGGAACTCCCGGCCCGCGCGGGCCCGCAGTCGCCAGCGCCCATATCCGTCTACGGGATCGCTGCCTTGCTCCCGGGTAAACGCGGCCTTACGCCAGCCGCCCGTCCTGTCCCGATCGTTCGGTCCGTTCTGGCTGNNGGCTGTTCGGTCCGTTCTGGCTGTTTGGTCTGCTCTGGCTGTTTGGTTCGGCCCCAGATGGTTGGCCGCTCTCGGCAGGCGGGTCACTCCCGGCGGCCCGGCTGTCCTTGGCGGGCCGGGCGCAGCCGTGGGCGGTGGGATGGCCCTGTTCGTCGGTCACCGTTACGCACCAGGTGGTCCGGGGATTGGCGGCGGCGGAATCGGCCAGGATCCGGGCCAGGGCGGGATCGATCGCGCCGAGCCCACCGGCTTCGCCGGGCCGTTCGGCCAGGCCGAGCAACGTGGTGAGGGGGATGGTCAGGTTGATCCGGGCGGCGATCCCGGTGACGGGACCAGTGTCGCCCGCGCTCCCTCGGTCGGCACTGCGCTGGCCCAGAAGGCTTTTGTCCCGACCGCTGTCCCCACTGCCTTCGCCCGTGCCGTCGTCGCTCGTGCCCCCATCGTCCGGGTAGAGGCCGCCCGTGACGCTCGTGCCGCCTGTGCCCGTGGCCCCTGTGCCTGTGCTGCCTGTGCCTGTGCCGCTCTGGTTGGTGCCGGTGCGCGCGCTGCCCTCGGCTGGCTCGCCTGTACCCGGGGCGCTCGCGAATTCCGGCCCGGCCGCCGGGTCGCCGGGGTCCCGTCGCCGCTCCGGATGGGAGCGGACGCCCAGGGTGAGGTCGAGGAAGGCGCGGGCCCGGAGCTGATCCAGGGTGCCGTCCAGGCCGGCTGCTCTCAGCTCTTTGGCGTAGGCGGTGATGCGCTGGTCGGCGGCCAGTGCTTCGGCGGGCGGGAGGTCCCGGCCGCACAGGGCGGCGGTGCCGGCGTCTTCGCGCCACAGCTCCACCCGGGCGTCGCGCTGGGCCCTTTCCCGCCGGGCTTGCGCGGCGGCCGGGTTGACCGTGGTCACGGCGCGGGCGATCGCCGCGCGCAGCTGCCCGGGGGTCTTGCCGGCTACCTCGCGCAGCGCTAGGGCTTCGGCGGCGGCCGCGTCGGCCGGGTCGAGGATGTGGGTGGCGTCGGCGATAATTCGTGCCTTGTAAAGGGTAATGGTCCCGTCCTGCAACGCGCGGGCCGTGCCGGGCAGTCGGCTGGTGAGGTCATGGGCCAGGGTGAGGGTCTTGTCGGCGGCCTGCCCGGACGTGGCGGTTGCGGCGGCAAGCTCGTCCCCGCAGAACTTTCCCCACGCGGCCGGGAGCGCATCCGGCCCGTCTGGCTGGCAACCGGGGGCGGGGCGGCGCCGGATCAGCTCCGCGATTACCGAAAGCTTCCGTCCGGCGGACCAGGACTCAAGGCGGTCCCAGGCGCGCAGCACCCCGATCAGCTGATCATCGGACACGCCATCACAGCGGCCGTCGGGCCCGGTGGCGTCATCAGCGAACCCGGCCAAGGTCACGCACGGCACCAGCACATCCAGCTCATTGCCGGAGCCGAAACCCCACGCCGAGCCCGCCATCGGGTATCTGCCGGACGGTGCAACGTCCCGCGGCAAGAACCCGGCCTCCAGAACCTCCGGCACCGCTTCGGTTTCCCGCCATGGTCCCTCAGCGCCGGGCCAATCATCAATGCCATCCAGCCCCGGCGCGTCAGGATCCCAATCTTCAAGCCATGAGCGGCCAGGATGCCAATCCTCGTCATCCAGCGGCAAGCCGCTGCGGTCGCCTGCCTCGCGGCCCAGGCGTGAGGCAGGCCCGTTGTCGCGTTCATCCGCTGACATGAGTCACCTCCCCAGCCGGACAGATTCGCTTATAGTTTCGAATAGACTATCAGATTAACGAGAGGTAGTCTAGGTTTATAGATAGTGTTTTCGATAAGAGGACGGCAAGTCATGGATGCTCTACCCCGGTTAAGCGCTGCGGGGGTCAAGGCCCTGAGCCAGGGCCGCGCGCCGCCTACCGGCAAAGCCACGGACAAAGCAGATCAGGCCGCCGACGCCAGGCAGGTCCAGGACTCCGGTTGGCCCAGGTCGGCCGGGAGGTCCCGGACAGGGCGATCCGGGCCGGGTGGTCCCGACTGGTCGGTCTCGCCAGGACGGCTCGCCAGGCCCCCCGCCAATGTGGTCCCGGCTGGTTGGTC
>PLRW01000053.1 GCA_003164955.1 Actinomycetota bacterium | reverse complement strand
CCGGCACGGCGCCCTCCGGCGCCGCAGACTCTGGCACGGCGGCCTCCGGTACGGCGGCCTCCGGCACGGCGGCCTCCGGCACGAAGGGCTCCGGCAGGAAGGGCTCCAGGGCCGCATCCTCCAGGGCATCCTCGAGGACGGCGGCCTCGGGAACGGCAGCCTCGGGCACGGCGGGGCTGACGGCGACGGTCGGCGATGAGCTGTTCTCCGTGCTGAGCCTGCTGGATCGCGAGCACACCCTGCGGCGCGCGCTGTCCGATCCCTCCAAGCCCGCGGACGAGAAGGGCGCGATCGTGGTCGCGCTGCTGCACGGCAAGATCACGCCGGCCACCGAGGAGATCGTGGCCGCGACGGTCAGGGCCCGCTGGGCCAGCCCGTCGGACATGACGGACGCGCTGGAGCGGCTCGCGGTGGAGACGTTCGCCATCGTGGCCGAGGAAGACCGGCAGCTCGATGACCTCGAGGACGAGCTCTTCCGGTTCAGCCGGGTGGTAGAGGGCGAGCCTAATCTGCGCGCGGCGCTGGGCGAGCCGGTGCTGCCGGCGGACCGCAAGCGTGACCTGCTCAACGCGCTGCTCGGCGGGAAGGTGACGCCGGTGGCGATGCGGCTGATCACCGAGATGTCCGTGCACCCGCGGGGCCGGTCCGTGGTGGCGAGCCTCGAGACGTGCACGCGCATCGCGGCCGAGCGCCGTCAGCGTCTCATCGCGGTGGTGCGCGCGGCGACCGCGCCGTCGGCGCAGCAGCGCCGCAGACTGGCCGATGCGCTGGCCGCCATCTACGGTCATGAGGTGTATATCAACGTCATCATCGACCCGGCGGTCGTGGGCGGCATGACCGTTCACGTCGGCGACGAGCTGATCGACGCGAGCGTGGTGAGCCGCCTGGCGGCGGTGCGCCGCAAGCTGGCCGGCTGACGTATGCCCGGCCCGTACCGCCCGCACCCGGCGGCCGGCGCATCCCGACCAACCGATACCCGACGCATAGGAAAGACACGAGGAAGATGGCGGAGCTGACAATCCGGCCCGAAGAGATCCGGGACGCCCTGGCGCAGTTCGTCGAAGCGTACGAACCGGAATCTGCCTCCCTGGAGGAGGTGGGCACGGTCACCGAATGCGGCGACGGTATCGCCCGCGTCGAGGGACTGCCCTCGGCCATGGCCAACGAGCTACTGGAGTTCGAGGACGGCACTCGCGGCCTCGCGCTCAACCTGGACGTGCGCGAGATTGGCGTCGTCGTCCTGGGTGAGTTCAGCAAGATCGAAGAGGGCCAGCAGGTCCGCCGGACCGGTGAGATCCTCTCGGTGCCGGTCGGGGACGTCTTCCTCGGCCGGGTCGTCGACCCGCTGGGTTCCCCTCTCGACGGCAAGGGTGCAATCGTCGACACCGACCTGCGCCCGCTGGAGACCCAGGCGCCGTCGGTCGTCGAGCGCCAGTCGGTCAAGGAGCCGCTGCAGACCGGTATCAAGGCCATCGACGCCATGACCGCGATCGGCCGCGGCCAGCGCCAGCTCATCATCGGCGACCGGCAGACCGGCAAGACGGCCATCGCCATCGACACGATCATCAACCAGCGCTCGAACTGGGAGTCCGGCGATCCCAAGCTGCAGGTCCGCTGCATCTACGTGGCGATCGGGCAGAAGGGCTCGACCATCGCGTCGATCCGCCAGTCCCTGGAGGAGGCGGGCGCGATGGAGTACACCACCATCGTGGCGTCGCCGGCGTCGGACCCGGCGGGCTTCAAGTACATCGCGCCCTACACCGGGTCCGCGATCGGCCAGCACTGGATGTACCAGGGCAAGCACGCCCTGATCGTTTTCGACGACCTGACCAAGCAGGCGGAGGCCTACCGGGCCATCTCCCTCCTGCTGCGCCGCCCGCCGGGCCGCGAGGCCTACCCCGGCGACGTGTTCTACCTGCACTCGCGGCTCCTGGAGCGCTGCGCCAAGCTGTCCGACGACCTCGGCGGCGGCTCGCTGAGCGGACTGCCGATCATCGAGACCAAGGCCAACGACATCTCGGCCTACATCCCGACGAACGTCATCTCGATCACCGACGGGCAGATCTTCCTGGAGACCGACCTGTTCAACTCCGGTGTCCGGCCCGCGATCAACGTCGGCCGGTCGGTGTCCCGCGTCGGCGGTGCGGCCCAGGTCCGCGCGATGAAGAAGGTCGCGGGCACGCTCCGGCTGGCCCTGTCCCAGTTCCGCGACCTGGAGTCCTTCGCGGCGTTCGCGTCCGACCTGGACGCGGCGTCCCGCGCCCAGCTGGACCGTGGCGCGCGGCTGGTCGAGCTGCTGAAGCAGCCGCAGTACGACCCGTTCCCGATGGAGCAGGAAGTGGTCTCCATCTGGGCGGGCACCAATGGCCACCTCGACGACGTCCCGGTCGAGGACGTCTCGCGGTTCGAGTCGGAATTCCTCGAGAGCCTCAAGCGCAACAACGCCGGCATCCTCGACGCGATCAGGGAGACCCGCGACCTCTCGGATGACACCGCGGCGACACTCAAGGACGCCATCCAGCAGTTCCGCCGCACCTTCGAGAAGAGCAACGGCGAGCTGCTGGTGACCGACGACGAGCAGCCCGAGGCGCTCGGCGAGGACGAGGTGGGCCAGGAAAAGGTGACCCGGCGGCACACCTCGGGCCAGCCCGGCGAGGCGAGCGGCCAGGACACGTCCCAGCCCGTCGCCGCGTCCGGCGGCGGCTCAGGCAAGAACGCTGGCGGGAGTTCCAGCAAGCGACCGGCCGACGCCAACAGCCCGTCCGGAGAGAAGAGTTAGGCATGGCCGCTAGCCTTCGCGCCGTCCGGCAGCGGATCCGGGCGGTCCAGTCCATCGGCAAGATCACCCGTGCCCAGGAGCTGATCGCTTCCTCCCGGATCGTCCGCGCGCAGCAGCGCATGCGCGAGGCGGGTCCGTACGCGCGGGAGCTCACGCGGGCGGTGGAGGCGGTCGTCAGCCGGTCGTCCACCATCGACCACCCGCTGGTGAACGAGCCGGAGAACGTCTCCCGTGCCGCGGTGCTGGTGCTGACCAGCGACTCCGGCTTCTGCGGGGCGTTCAACACCAACATCCTGCGCGAGGAGCAGCGACTGGTCCGTACCCTGACCGAGCGGAACGTCGAGGAGGTCCCGTACGTGGCGGGGCGTAAGGGCATCGGCTGGCACCGGGCCCGCCGGATCGAGATGGCGCAGCAGTGGGCCGGGTTCTCGGCGCGGCCGTCCGTGCGCGACGCGACCGAGGTGACGAAGGGCCTGCTCGAGGCGTTCGACCGGCCGTCCGAGGACGGCGGCGTGGACGAGATCTACATCGTCCGCACGGAGTTCGTCTCGATGCTGACCCAGCGCCCGGTGGTCGCCCGGCTGCTGCCGCTGGAGATCGAGGAGAGCTCCGAGGAGCCGCCCGGCGGCCCGCTGGCGCAGTACGAGTTTGAGCCGTCGACCGAGACGGTGCTGGACCGGCTGCTGCCGCAGTACGTGGAGGGCCGGGTCTTCTACGCGATGCTGGAGTCGGCCGCGTCCGAGCTGGCCTCGCGCCGCCGTGCCATGAAGGCCGCGACCGACAACGCGAACGACCTCGTGGAGCGGCTGACCCGCGAGGCCAACAACGCGCGGCAGGCCGAGATCACCCAGGAAATCAGCGAGATCGTGGGCGGCGCCAACGCGATGGCCGACGCCAATGCAGGAAGTGAGTGAGACACTATGACCGCGACCGTAGCGAGCCCTGCGGAAAGTGGCGCCGGGACCCAGCCCACCGGCCGGGTGGTGCGGGTCATCGGCCCCGTCGTCGACGTGGAGTTTTCCGCCGAGCACATGCCCGAGATCTACAACGCGCTGCACGTTGACATCACCCTGGGCGAGGAGACCCGGCAGCTGACCCTCGAGGTCGAGCAGCACATCGGCGACGACGTGGTGCGGGCGATCTCGATGGAGCCGACCGACGGCCTGGTCCGGGGGACCGACGTTATCGACACCGGCGCGCCGATCGAGGTGCCGGTCGGCGAGGTGGTCAAGGGCCACGTCTTCAACGCTCTCGGCGTGAGCCTCGACGTGCCGACCTCGGAACTGAACATCACCGAGCGCTGGAGCATTCACCGGGACCCGCCGCCGCTGGACCAGCTCGAGCCGCGCACCGAGATGTTCGTGACCGGCATCAAGGTCCTCGACCTGCTCACCCCGTACGTCCGGGGCGGGAAGATCGGCCTGTTCGGCGGCGCGGGTGTGGGTAAGACCGTGCTGATCCAGGAGATGATCCGCCGCGTCGCGCAGAACTTCTCCGGTGTCTCGGTCTTCGCCGGAGTCGGCGAGCGTACCCGTGAGGGCAACGACCTCTGGGTGGAGATGACCGAGTCCGGTGTCATCAAGGACACCGCGCTGGTCTTCGGCCAGATGGACGAGCCGCCGGGCACCCGGCTGCGGGTGGGCCTGTCCGCGCTCACCATGGCCGAGTACTTCCGTGACGTGGAGAAGCAGGACGTCCTGCTGTTCATCGACAACATCTTCCGGTTCACCCAGGCCGGGTCCGAGGTCTCGACGCTGCTGGGCCGGATGCCGTCGGCGGTGGGCTACCAGCCCACGCTGGCCGACGAGATGGGGCAGCTGCAGGAGCGGATCACCTCCACCCGCGGTCACTCGATCACGTCCATGCAGGCGATCTATGTGCCGGCGGACGACATCACCGACCCGGCCCCGCACACGGTGTTCGCGCACCTGGACGCCACCACCACGCTGTCCCGCGCGATCACGGAGAAGGGCATCTACCCGGCGGTGGACCCGCTAGACTCCACCTCACGGATCCTGGACCCGCGGTACGTCGGCCAGGAGCACTACGACGTGGCCCGGTCGGTGCAGCAGATCCTGCAGCGCTACAACGAGCTGCAGGACATTATCGCCATCCTGGGTATCGACGAACTGGGCGAGGACGACCAGGTCGTCGTGCGGCGGGCGAGGCGCCTCGAGCGGTTCCTGTCTCAGCCGATGTTCGTTGCGGAGCAGTTCACCGGGCAGTCGGGGGTCTTCACCCCGCTGGAGGAGACGATCTCCTCGTTCAAGGCGATCGTCGAGGGTAAGTACGACAACCTGCCGGAGCAGGCGTTCTTCATGTGCGGCGGGATCGAGGACGTAGAGAAGAAGGCCAAGGGGATGGAACAGTGACCTTGCACGTCGAGGTCGTCGTCGCGGACCGGCAGCTGTGGGCCGGCGACGCCGGCATGGTCATCGCGAAGACGCTCGATGGTGACATCGGGCTGCTGGTCGGCCATCCGCCGGTGCTGGGCATCCTGGCCGAGGGAAGCGTCGTCCGCATTCTCGACCCCGCGGGCGACACGTCGGCAGCCACCGTAGCGGCGGCCGGGGGAGAGATCACCGCCGCCGTGAGCGGGGGTTTTCTCTCGATCTCCGATGACCGGGTATCCATCCTCGCCGTCGAGGCGCAGCTCGGCGCCGAGGTGGACAAGAGCGTGGCCCGGTCGGACCTTGAGTCCGCGCTGACCGAGGCGGGCTCGCCATCGCCGGCCGAGGAGCCCACTGAGGCCAGGTACGCCCGGGCCCAGCTGCGAGCCGCGGGCGAACAGGCCTGACGAGGGCCGGAGGTGGGAGGCGCGCTGGCTCTCGATGCGGCCTGGCTTTTCGCCGCCTTCCTCCTCATCCTGGTGCTGATCGCGAGCGGGATCGCCGCCCGCCGGTTTCTGCTCGAACGCGGCGGCGGCACCGTTGACTGCGGCCTGCGGCCCACCGCGGGCCACGGAGCCTGGCGTCTCGGCGTCGCTTCCTACCAGGGCGACCAGCTGTGCTGGTACCACCTGTTCGGGTTCTTGCTGAGGCCCCGGCTGGAGCTGGAGCGCCGCACGCTGACCGTCACCTCGCGCCGCGAGGCCACCGGGACCGAGAGCGCGAGCCTCGGTCCCGGGATGGTCGTGGTGGAGTGTGAGGTGGGCGACGGCCACCGCGTCGAGCTCGCGATGTCGGATGCGGCGCTCACCGGCTTCCTGTCCTGGCTTGAGGCCGCCCCGCCCGGTTCGTACATGGATCAGATTGCTTAACGGACGTGCGAAGCGCCTAGCGCTCCCCGGGGGCCTCAGCGCGGCCGGACCGCGGCCGGACCTCCGGTCGGTCCCCCTCCATGGCCTAGCGGGTGGCTAGCGTTCCCCGCCGGGCTTCCACAGCACGTCGCCATGCCCGGCGTTGAGCCGCCGCCCGAGGATGAACAGCAGATCGGACAGCCGGTTGAGGTAACGCGCGGCCAGCGGGTTCACCGTGTCGCCGTGCTCGCTGACCGCCGCCCACGCGCTGCGCTCGGCCCGGCGCGTCACGGTCCGCGCGGTGTGCATCAGGGCCGCGGCGGGCGTTCCGCCGGGCAGCACGAAGCTCCGCAGTACGGGCAGGTCCTCGTTGTAGCGGTCGCACGCCTCTTCCAGCGCGTCGATGTAGCTGGCGTCGATCCGCAGCGGGGGAAAGGGCGGCGGCGCGTCGGTGATCGGATTGGCGAGGTCGGCGCCCACGTCGAACATTTCGTTCTGGATGCGCAGCAGCAGGTCGGTGATCTCCGGCTCGGGACGCCCGATGGCGATCGCCGTGCCGATCGCGCAGTTGGCCTCTTCCACGTCGGCGTAGGCGACCAGCCGGCTGTCGGTCTTGGCCGTCCGCGTGCCGTCGGACAGGGCGGTCTGCCCGTCGTCTCCGGTCCGGGTGTAGATCCGTGACAGCACAACGGGGTTTTCCCTGCGGTTACGTGGCATACCCCCACCCTATGATGGGCCGCCGGACGGCCCCGGTACGTACCCGGAACGGCCCGCACGCCGAGCGGGCTCCGCGGACCGTAAACATCTCTCATACCCTACTTACGTCCGTTCCGTGGCCTGAAAACACGCTGAGTTACTACCGATATCAGAAAGTGATTATCGATCTGACCTGCGTGTATTCACATTTGGTTACTGATGTGGTTAGCTCTCATCACAGAGGGTTAGTGATTGACATCGCCGAACAGTCCCCCGTGGGGGCCGTTTTCGGACGTAACCCTTGGTGAGCTGGCTCTGTCCGCTATCCGCGAGGATCGCCGGCCACCACCCGGGGGCCGATGGATCTCGGGGGCTCATCGGACCCCATACGGGGAACGCTCCCGGTCAGCAAAAGCTGGCCGGGAGCCACCCGCCCCGTCAGCTCTCCCGGGAACGCCCGCGCCGGGTTTGCCCGTGCCGTCCGTGCAGCAGGGTGATCAGCCCGACCGTGCGCTTCAGGTCGGCGTCGGTCCGGCCGAACGACGTCAGGTTGACCGGCGGCTTCATCCACTGGCTGGTGATGGCCTTGGCCCGGGCGAACTCGCGGAGCCCATCGGCGCCGTGGATCCGCCCGAATCCGGACTCGCCCACCCCGCCGAACGGCAGCGCCGGGACCATCGCGAAGGCGATCACCGAGTTGATCGCGGTCATCCCGCTGCGCAGCTCGCGTGCGGCCGTCTGCGCCCGCCGCCGGCTCCGGGTGAACACCGAGGACCCGAGCCCGTAGCTGCTCGCGTTGGCCAGCTGGATGCCCTCCTCGAGGTTCGCCACCCGCCGCACCGTGATCGTCGGCCCGAACGTCTCCTCGGTGACCGCGGCCGCGTCCTCGGGCACATCCGTCAGGATCACCGGCCGCACGTACGGCGCGTCGACCGCGTCCTCGGCCCGGCCGGGCAGCGCGCGGCCACCGCGGGCCACCGCGTCGGCCAGGTGCCGGCTGATGACGTCGATCTGGCCGGGCATGGTCATCGGGCCGTAGTCGGCCTTCTCGTCGCTGCCCGGATGCAGCCGCGACACCCGGTCGGTCAGCTTGGCCAGGAAGGTCTCGTAGACCGGGTCGGCGACGTAGATGCGCTCGATGCCGACGCAGGTCTGTCCCGCGTTCGACATCGCGCCCCAGGCGGCCGCGTCGGCCGCCGCGTTGAGGTCGGCGTCGGCGTCGACGATGAGCGCATCCTTGCCGCCGCACTCGGCGATGACGGGGGTGAGGTTTTCCGCGGCGATGGCCATGACCTTGCGCGCGGTGGCCGCCGAACCGGTGAACGCGATCTTGTCGACCCCGCTGGCGGCGAGGGCGGCGCCCGTGGCGGCGGCCCCGGTCAGGAGCTGCAGCACCGGCTGCGGGGCGCCCCGCCCGGCTACCCGGCCGAACGAGCGGACCAGCCACTCGCCGACGGCGGGGGTCAGCTCGCTGGGCTTGAAGATGACCGCGTTGCCCGCCGCGATCGCGTAGACGATGGAGCCCATCGGCGTGAACACCGGGTAGTTCCACGGCCCGATGACGCCGACGACCCCGAGCGGCTGGTACTCGACCGTCGACGCCTGGTTGATCGCCGTGATCCCGCTGAACACCCGGTGCGGCCCCAGCACCCGACGCGCGTGCCGGGCCGCCCAGTCGACGTGCACGATCGCGAGGATGATCTCCAGCGTGGCGTCGTCGGCCGGCTTGCCCGTCTCCTCGTGCATCAGCTGGGCGAGCTCGTCCATGTGCCGGGTCAGGAAGGACTTCCAGTCGAGCAGGCGGCTGCGCCGTTCCCGCCAGCCGAGCCCGCCCCACCAGCGGGCCGCCTCGCGGGCGCGGCTGACCGCCATGTCGGCGTCCTCGCGCTGGTGGACGGGGAACGACGCGATGGGCTGCCCGGTCGCCGGATTCAGCGATGTGAAGGTCTTGCGGGCCGGCACCTGCGGCTGCGCCGGCTCCTGTGCCTGGGATGCTGTCATGGCCACCGCCATCCTCGCCTGCTGGCTGCACGCGCACACTGAAGTGTTAAGTAAATCACCGGACCTGCCACGAAGCTACCGTCCAGTAGCAAGAGCCCGGCCTCACCCGGCCGGCTGCCCCTGGCCGGCTGCCCCTGGCCGGCCGGCTGACTTATCGGCCGCGCCGCCCGCGCCGACCCAGGAGACAGACCGTTGCCGACTCGCCCCTACGTCCTGATCAGCTGCGCCATGTCGGTGGACGGCCGGATCGACGACGCCGGCCCCGAGCGCCTCGTCCTGTCCGGCCCGGAGGATCTGGATCGCGTGGATGAGCTGCGGGCCAGCGTGGACGCGATCGTGGTGGGCGCGAACACCGTGCGCCGGGACAATCCGCGCCTGCTCATCCGCTCACCGCGGCTCCGCGCCGCCCGGATGGCGGCCGGGCGCCCCGAGCAGCCCCTGCGGGTCACCGTGACCACGACCGGCGACCTGGAGGCGGGCGCGCGCTTCTTCGCCCCGCCGGAGCTGGCCGGCGGCCGCCCCCCGGGGGCGGCCGCGGTCCCGCTCGTCTACTGCGCCAGCCCGGCCGTCCCGGTCGCGCTGGCGCGGCTGGGGAACCGGGCCGAGGTCATCGACGCCGGCGCCCCGCCCTCCCTCTCCTTCGTGCTCGCCGATCTGGCCGGACGGGACGCGGCGCGGGTTCTCCTCGAAGGCGGCTCGGTCCTGCTCCGCGAGTTCCTGACCGCCGGCCTGGCCGATGAGCTGTATCTGGCCGTCGCGCCGTTCTTCGTGGGGGAGGCGGCCGCTCCGCCGTTCGCGCTGCCCGGGCCCTACCCCGCGGACCGCGAGCACCCCATGACGCTGGCCGGCGTCCAGCGGCTCGGCGGCGTGGTCGCCCTGCGCTACCTGCTCGGGCCGGGCGGGACCGATGCGCGTTTTCTGCGGGCCGCGATCGAGCTGTCGCGGCAGTGCCCGCCCTCGGATACCGCGTTCGCGGTCGGCGCCGTCATCGTGGCGGCGGATGGGGAGATCATCGCCACGGGCTTCTCCCGCGAGCAGGAGCCGAAGGACCACGCCGAGGAGGTCGCGCTGCGCAAGGCCGGCGACGACCCGCGGCTCCCGGCCGCGACGATCTACACCTCGCTGGTACCCTGCGGCGCGCGGGCGTCCCGCCCGGTGACGTGTGTCCAGCACATCCTGGCGGCGGGCATTCCCCGGGTCGTCTTCGCCTGGGACGAGCCGCCCATCTTCACCGAAGGCCGTGGCGCCGCGCAACTGCGCGCCGCGGGCGTCGGTGTCATCGAGATCCCCGCGCTCGCCCCGGCCGCGAGCGCCGTCAACGCCCGCGTGCTGCCGTAACGGCGAGCTGGGGACCCGTGCCCCCTGGGGCCAGCGCGTTATGGCGCTGACGGCGCATGCTTTACACCGTCCTGCTGCCAGAACCCCGCAAGCAGGCCCGGCAGACGGCGAAAAGGCCGCGAACCCGGCGCGAACAAGGCTCATGATGCCTGCCGCCGCAACTCAGCCAGGTCGCCGTCCCTCGGCTGAACGGCAGAGCGCGGCGTGCCCGGCTCCGCAAAGGTGGAACACGTTCTAGTCTGATGCCATGCGCCACGGTATCGTCCTGTTCACTTCCGACCACGCGGCATGAACCAGTCCCGGCTTGACCGGCACGCGCCGCTCCCGGCTTCGGTGCTCGATGACCGCACCGAACGCTACGACGTGGTGGTCATCGGCTTCGGTATCGCCGGCGGGAGCGCGGCCCTGGAGGCGGCCCGGGCCGGCGCCCGGGTGCTGCTCCTCGAACGGGCCGCCGTGCCCGGGGGGACCACCTGCATGGCCGGCGGCCATTTCTATCTCGGCGGGGGCACGGCGGTGCAGCAGGCGACCGGTCACGAGGACTCCGCGGAAGAGATGTACAAGTACCTGGTCGCGGTGTCGAAGGAGCCCGAGCAAGACAAGATCCGCGCCTACTGCGAGGGGTCGGTCGAGCACTTCGGCTGGCTGGAGTCGCTGGGTTTTGCGTTCGAGCGCTCCTTCTTCCCCGGCAAGGCGGTGATCCAGCCGGGAACCGAAGGGCTGATGTTCACCGCCAACGAGAAGGTGTGGCCCTTCAGGGACCAGGCCAGACCCGCGCCACGCGGGCACAAGGTCCCGGTACCGGGAGACACCGGGGGAGCGAAGCTGGTGATGGACCTGCTACGGGACCGGGTCGCGGAGGCAGGCGCCGAGGTGCGGTACGAGACCGGGGCGGCCAGCCTGATCGCCGGGGAGGACGGCGCCGTCGCGGGCGTGGCCTGGCGCTCGTTCGGTGACACCGGGGTGGTCCGGGCCGGCGCGACCGTGATCGCCGCCGGGGGGTTCGTGATGAACCCCGCGATGGTCGCCGAGTACACCCCGGCGCTCGGCGCGAAGCTCATCACCCTCGGCTCGACCTATGACGACGGGCTGGGCATCCGGCTCGGCATGTCGGTGGGCGCCGGCCTCAAGCACATGACAGAGCCGTTCATCACCGCCCCCTTCTACCCGCCCGCGGCGCTGATCACCGGGCTCATCGTCAACTCCCGTGGCGAGCGTTTCGTGGCCGAGGACTCCTACCACGCCCGGACCTCCCAGTTCGTGCTGGAACAGGAAGGCTCCGCGGCCTACCTCATCATCGACAGCGCGCACCTGGAGCAGCCCGAGATGCCGCTGGTGCCGGTCCTCGACGGCTACGAGACCGTGGCCGAGATGGAGGCGGGGCTGGGCATGCCGGCCGGGTCGCTGGGGAAGACCCTGGCCCGGTACAACCATCATGCCGCCCGCGGCCAGGATCCGGACTTCCACAAGAGCGCGGAGTGGCTGGCCCCGCAGGACCGGGGCCCGTTGGCGGTGCTCGACCTGCGGCCCGGCCACGCGCTCTACGCGGGGTTCACGCTCGGGGGGTTGCGCACCACCGTGGACGCGCAGGTCCAGCGTCCCGACGGTTCGGTCATCCCGGGGCTCTACGCCGCCGGGGCCTGCGCGTCCAACATCGCCCAGGACGGCAAGGGCTACGGATCAGGCACCCAGCTCGGCGAGGGGTCGTTCTTCGGCCGCCGGGCGGGCCGGCACGCGGCGCAGCTCCGGTGAGCCGGGGAACCTTAACGACACAGTCGGGTGGCGGGTTCGAGGGTGACTTTGCGCCGAGGGCCTCAAGGTTGCGGATGTGGCCGCGCTTGCGGCGTTCGGGGCTGATATGGGTGGCGTAGAAGTCTGGTCCGAGGGGGCATTCAGGCTGTTAGCCCAGCCCAGCACGCTCGTAGTATCCAGCCCTGCACCCCGTAGTATCGGGTCGGGGATCTGTGACGTCCCCGGCTGTTTCCCGGCATGATCAGGGACGCGACCGCCTATGGCCGCCCGGACGCCAGCGACGCCGAGGTCGAGGCAGCGGTACGGGAGGATCGAGATGATCGCGCGCATGCCCGGCAGCTTCCGGCACGAAATGGCCGAGCGCGGGCGCGACCTGCCGGCCAGGCAGCGGCAGCTGATCGCCCTGGCCGCATCTACCTGGTGGACCCCCATCCTGCTGGTCGGGCGGGGCGGCAGCTACGCGGCCCTGTGGGCCGTATTGGCCGGGGATGCCGAGCTAATTGCCTGACCAGGTCCGGCCTGCCGCCCCGCTGGGCGGCCAGCCAGCATTCCCGGCGCACGCGGGGCTGGCCGGCGCTCTTAGCCGGCTCATCGAGCGGCCCGGGGACGACGAGCGCCGTGCGCCCGACGATGCCCTACCGGCCGTCGAGCGGCTCGCCAGGGACCTGACGGGACGGCGGCCGTGAGACGCCGGCTGGGCGCGTTCTGGCGTCAGACGTTCTCCTCGCTGAAGGTCCCGAACTACCGCCTGTACTTCACCGGCCAGTCGATATCCCTCGCCGGGACCTGGATGCAGATGACGGCGCAGTCCTGGCTCGTGCTGACCCTCACCCACTCCAGCACGGACCTGGGCTTCACCGTGGCCCTGCAGACCCTGCCCGTCCTGCTGTTCGCCCCCTACGGCGGCGTCGTCGCCGACCGGGTGGACAAGCGGCGGCTCATGATCGTGCTGCAGATCGCCATGGGCTTCCAGGCCCTCGCGCTCGGGCTGCTCACCGTTCTCGGAGCGGTCCGCTTCTGGCAGGTCTGCGCGCTGGCCGTCATCCTCGGCCTGAACAACGCCTTCGAGAACTCCGCCCGGCAGGCTTTCGTCAGGGAGATGGTGGGCAAAGATCAGCTGCGCAACGCCATCACGCTGAATTCGGTGACGGTAAACGCGGCCCGGGCCGTCGGGCCAGCCATCGGCGGCGTCCTCATCGCCACGGCCGGCATCGGGATCTGCTTCCTGCTGAACGCAGCCAGCTTCGCGGCCGTCGTCACCTCCCTGCTCATCATGGACCGTTCCGCCCTGCGGCCCAGCCCTCCGGCGGGGCGGGCCAGCGGCCAGCTGCGGGAGGGCCTGCGCTACGCGGCACGCACTCCCGCGATCGCCATTCCGCTCGCGATGATGAGCCTGGTCGGGCTGCTGGCATATGAATTCCAGGTCACGCTCCCGGTCCTGGCCGAGCAGACGTTCCGCGGCGGAGCGGAGGCCTACGGCTTCATGACCGCGGCGATGGGCGTGGGGGCAGTGATCGGGGGGCTGTTCACCGCCGCGCGAGGCCGGACCGGACTGCGCCCGATGATCATCGCCTCCGCCGGTTTCGGCGCGGCGATCCTGGCCTGCGCATTGTCTCCCTTCCTCGGCCTTGCCTACGCCGCGCTGCTGTTCGTCGGCTGGGCCAGCGTCTCCTTCATCGCGATCGGCAACTCCACCATCCAGCTCAGCGCGGAGCCGAGCATGCGCGGACGGGCGATCGCGCTGTGGCAGGTCGCCTTCCAGGGAACGACGCCGATCGGCGGCCCGGCGATCGGCTGGATCGTCGCCGCAGCCGGCCCGCGCACCGGCCTCGCCGTCGGGGGCGCTTCCTGCCTCGTGGCCGCGCTCGGCGGCATCGCCCTCGCCCGGCGCCCTCGCCCGTCACCAACGCCGCAGGTGACCCCGCACGAGCACCCGCCGCCCGCCGGCCCCGGCACCGCCCTCCCAGCCGAGGACCCCCTCTGCTGAGGCGACGGCAGTCGCCAAAGCCCCCATTTTCGGTCAGGTTGTCCAGGTGGCCCCGTGAAGGAGCCGACATGGACGAGGACAACGCGGATCGATGCCGATCAGGTCCAGGTCGTCGAGTTCGACGGGTGCCTGGCCGTCGATGCCGGTGCCGGGCGTCCAGAACGCGATCTCTCCGGTCTGCGGGCTGATCAGCCACCGGTGTTCGTAGCCGGTATGGTCGGCCAGCGCGTTGCCGATCTCCTCGAGGTCGAGGCTGCTCAGGTCCGGCATCAGGCCAGGATAGATCGCTCTTCCAGCTGCAGCACTGGAGGAGCGAACGCGCGGTTTACGGCAGATGAGTGCGATGGTCCTGAGTTAACGTCGGCACGCTTTTGGCTTGGCGCTCCCGGCAGGACTGTGCGCAAGGTTGCGAATCATCGCGCCTATCAGATCGCCGTGCTTGCGGCCGTTTTCCGGATCGAGGTGACAGACGTACTATCTTGACAATGGCCGAATGGTGGTCGATCGAGGTCCTGCACGGCGAGTTCTCGGCTTTCCGGTGGCAGGAGCAGCACGACTCTGCACTGATAGAGGCGGCGCTGACGAACGGCGCTGACGACGGGTCGTGGCATGCGGACCGCTGGGGCGTGGTATTCGAGACCACCGGCCCACAAATTCGAGCGGCTTGCCGTCGTAGTCCCTGCGGATCCCATTGGTTGAGTACGCAGCGAAGCTTATCCAGCAAAATCGACCGAGACGGCGAGAAGATCAGCTGCTCAGAACACTAGTGGAAGACTGCGTCTGCGGCGAGCGAGATGAGCTTTGGCAGGACGTCGTCGAAGAAATCGCTGGTGATGCTCTCGGCGTCGTCGGCTATCTCGCTGTCCTGGGTTGCCACAGTTTCCCCACTGAGCTTAAGGGCGTCTGAAGCGGTTTGGAAAGCCTGGGAGCATTCGGCGGTGCTGGCAAAGTTGTTCCAGAACTCAGCCGAGCTTGGCTGTGTCTGGTTGATCTGATCGGGCAGACTGTCGACGTAGCTGGCGCAGGTGACAATGGCATGCGCTTCGGCTTCTCCCGGATTTATCCGGTCCCCGATGACGTTGACCAGGCCCATCGCGGTCACGTTCCCTGCCGTGGAGGAAAAATCAATGCTGAGGGTCAAGTCCAGCGGCGAACCGTCCTGGGATTCGCTGGTGAGCGTCGCGCCGGGTGGGACTAACGCGTAGGCGCCTCCTGACGAGCCAGGAAACTCTGCCTGCTCGACCAGGTCGGCCATGCTGGAACCGGCGGGCGGGCTCATGTCCATGCTGGGCGCCGTCACGCCCGTGGGCACCTGCACGAGCAGGACATCCCAGTCGGAGGTGTTCGTCAGCCGGCCGTAGGTCCGGTTGGCGTCCGCGCAGGCCGTGTAGAACCCGGTCCAATTCGACAGGACCGGAAGAGGAGTGCACGTCGGCGTTCCGCCGCCGGCGGACGAGCCGCCGCCGGACGAGCTGTTGCCGCCCGACGAGCCGCACGCCACTAATAGCAGAGCAATGGCAACAGCAAGACCCATAGCGGCATAGCGCCTGGCACGGGACATTCTTTCCTCCCCCGTCGGTGCGGCTGCGCACCAACCCCGACCTCCAGTCTGCGGGAATGACGGGAGACGCGGCCATGCTATCCAGCCACATTTACATAACGATCAGGATAAAACGGCAAAAGATATGCAAACCGGCAAAAATGGTGCGGGCAACTGTGCTCTAGTGTTCTGAGCCGCTGATTCGTGGGCGGTGGCGGCGAGACTACCGAGGATCACGCCGGCGGTTTTGGTCATACGAATGGTCTGGGATCCTTGGTCCATTAGTTGATCCATTTGCGGATGGCCCGCGGCGCTGATCCTGGCCTGCGTGATGCCGCGCAGACAGATCCGGTAGCCATCCTGGCGGCATGACGCAATGACCGAAGGCCCGTCACCGCAATGCGGTGACGGCCTCCCAAGCTATGGCCAGGCCATCTGTCCAGAGGGACGCGACGCCTTCCCTATGAGGATCAAGAAACACAGACTGGGTAGCGCCATTCGTCCGTCACGGTGCTGGCATAGGGAAGAGGCCCGGCGCCGCCGTTCGTTCACCCCGGAGTTCAAGGCTGAGATCGAGAAGTAAATTTTTGGTGCGCGCAGTACGGTGGCGGTCGATGCATTCGTGAATTAAATTGTAACTTGTCATCCTCAACTGGCTGCATATCAGGACATGGTCAATCGCCAGATCCAAGCCCGACATCGGCCGTTACCCGTTCAGGCCGACACTCAATGCTCGGTTACCCAACCTGGTCACAGTGACCGCTCTCCGGCATCTTGCTCAATACCCTGGGCCTGCCAGGTGCCAAAGCTGATGCCCGAACCTTGGATCTTCCAGTCGTTGCGTCCGTTTGCGGTTCTTCCTACCACGACGGCAGCCGCGGCGCTCGCGCTGGCGAATACTTGGTTGCGGGCGAATCGCATGGCCCTGCCGTCGTGGCCCGGAACGATTGCTCCTTCCCGGACAAGCTTCTCGCGCAAGACTTTGTACGCGTGCTCGGCACCGGTCCAGGCAATCCGGGCGGCTGAGCCTTCGAGCACGGTGAACTCTCCGTCAATCTCCCTAGCGGTAGCGGAAATCCCGTCCTTCTTTACGTGCAGCTCGAAGACTGGCGAGCTGACCAGATCTGTAAGCAGAGCGGCTGGGGCCGCCGGGTCCTCGCCACGATCAGATACCTGGAGTCCTGACAGCGCGCCTTACCGCTCCCTCGCCCACACGCTCGCCACAGGCTTCGCGCCTGCCAGGCTGTCCCGGCGTGAGCGCCATGTATGCGTCATTGGCATATACTTCATCGGTGGCTATGACAACGATACGCGTCGAGGCCGAGGTGCGGGATAGGCTCGCCGCCCGCGCTGAAGAGCACGGCCGGAGCCTCGGCGCGGAACTGCGCGCAATGCTGGACGAGATGATGTGGCAGGGCATCGAGGCCGGTTACCGGAGGCTCGCGGCGCACCCGGAGGAGATGGCGGCATATCAGGCCGAGACCGCCGAATGGACATTGGCCGGGCTGGGTGACCTAGCCATCACGGCCGCTGAAGAGTATCCGGAATACAACTCTTGACCAGCGGTGACGTGCTGCTCTGTGATCTTAATCCGGTGGCTGGCCGGGAGCAGGGCGGTATCCGCCCGGTCGTCGTGGTGTCGCACCATCGTTACGCGGTGATCCCCGGGCTGTTCCTTGCGGTGCCTCTCACCACCAGGGATCGCGGTCTCGACCATCACATAGAAGTCTCTGCGGACGACCGCACCGGGCTGAAGCAGGTTTCGTATGCCATGACGGAGCAGGTCCGTGCCGTGTCCGATCAGCGAGCCGGACGCCAGCTGGGCACGGTCAGCACCGGGACGCTGGCCGCGATCAGCCGTTACCTCCACCTCTTCATTGTTTGAGCGTCGCCCTCGGCTTCCGGGAAGCCCGGAGGCCGGGCAGGATGATGCGAATGCCGCCATACTCCACCGAGGTTGTGATAACGACACACGCTGTCCAGTCGGCTCCTCGAAGGAGCCGACATGGACGAGGACAACGACGGCAGGTTGCCAGACGGCAGCGCGGTGGCGGTCCGTTACCCGCGAGACAGGCAGGAGGAGCAGGGGGACCGGTCGGCGTGGCCGTGGCTACCGGGAACGATTCTAAGCCAGTGCGGGCCGGACGAATCGTATGTGTGCGTGCAGCTCCGCGCGCTGGCCATGCTGAGCGACGGCGGCTCGTCGCCGGCCGGTACGGCCGGCGACGATCTGTACCACCCGTGCTGCTTCCGGGATGCCAGCGAGATCCGGCGTGGCATCGACTGGGAGCAGCGGTGATCCCCGCGGCGGTGGCGGACGGCTGGCTGTTCTGGCTGGCGATCATCGACGGGCTGGCTGCGGTCTGCATCCTGCCCACCGTCATCGGCATCGCCCGCCAGGTCGAATGCCTCGGTCTGGTCATCGCCTGAACATGTTCCCGGTCGGGTGGCCCGCGGCGATGATCCTCGCGTGCACGATGCCGCGCAGAGAGATCCAGTAGTGCCCTGGGGGGAGCACGCTGAGTGGCCGGGAGTCCCCGTCATCTGCGGTGCGTGACCAGGCTCCGCCCGGCGCTAACGCTCGAATTCCAGGGCGGCCACGGGACTGTCTTGGAGGATCTTGACATCTGAGTCCCTGACCCGGATCTCGGCCATGGCCTTTTCCCCGCCCTGTATGCCGGGCGGGTCGATCGGCTGCCAGCACAGTGTGAGTCGCCCGGTCTCATCGCATATCCACGTTCCGCGCAGCCGGGGCGCCGCCGCCGGATTGCCGCTCGTGGCAACCGGAGCCACCGTGGCCACCGCCAGTGGCTGTCCGGGAAAATGCTCCCGGCGGCGGTGTGCTACCCACAGCGCGGGTGCGGCCCACAGCGACGCGAAGAGCGCGGCGAGCGCCGCGCCAGTGGCTACAGCGGTGGAGCCGCCGAAGAACACTTCGAGCACCAGCAGCAGGCCGCCCACGATCGCGGTGAGCAACCCGCACAGCCCGGCGATCGCGAACCGGTGGCCGATCCGGACCAGCTCGCATTTGAACCCGTGCTGGAACAGCAGGCGGTGCGCCATGACCGGTGCCACCAGCAGCGCACCGGTTAAGGCAGAGGCGGCCAGGGTGGCGATGTAGATGTCGCGTTCCGTGGCGTCCAGCCTGGCGAACCGGTCGGTGAACGCCAGTCCGAGCAGGAACGCGAACAGGATCTGCACGCCGGTCTGCGCGACCCGCAGTTCCTGTAGCAGCTCGGCGAAGTTGCGGTCGGCCCGCTTCAGCGGCGTCTCGCTTCGCTGGCCGGCGTTCCAGATGTCGTCGCGCCTCGCCGAGGAAGCCGTCCGCTGGGCTCGGCCGGCGGATCTGACCGCTGCTTCGGCTCGGCGGATTGGCGGCATCGAAGCGGAGAAAGGTGAACAGGACATGCATTCATCGTGAACAGCAACCGTCGCGATGTCGACGATCCTGTCGGTCTTCTAACACCGCGAACGCTAATTCAAACGCCCCTCTGATGCCGGCCTTCCGCCGTGCCTGCTGAGCCGGCGCGGGGCGATTTCACCTGTCGGCCAGCAGCGCCGCTACTGGGCGGGGTCCCCTATTACCCGCCTGTGCAACTCGGTGGTGAGCGTATGGATCTCCCGGGTCAGCTGCGTGTTGGTCTTGAGCTCCAGCTCCTGCTCGGTAAAGTCATGGTCCGCCTTGGCCTGCTGGAACGCCCCCTGCCGGTTCTGGCCGATCATGACGAACGTGGACAGGAAGATCGCTTCCAGCGACACAATCAGCGTCAGCGTCGGCCACGGCTTGGACTCGATGAACAGCATCCAGACGGTGAACAGCGCGATGTGCAGGTAGACGAAATTCATCGACCCCGCGAAAGCGGTGATCCAGTCAGCGATCCGCAGCTGTATGTGGCTCGCCGCGCCTGTTCCTCCAGAACAACAGGATGGTGCTGGAGTGTGAGCGGCGGATCAAGTCTGGCCATCCCTGGTGCCTCCGTATCGGCTCGGACCGCATCCTTCTCGATGACTGATTGCCGGTCCGCCCAGTCTGGCGCAGCTGGGCACCCATCACGATCTGGGAGACACCGTAGACCAGTCTGAACAGGCCGGACGGCAGCGAGGGTGACCGCGCTGACGCCGGGCCGGGCGAGCAGCACCTGCCGGGCGCGACAGCCGGCCGGCAGGCACGCCCGGACATTGAAAAAAGGCAATCCGCCTTAGGCTCAGCCAGCCACATCAAGATCGCGAAAGATCGAGGCCAGGCCGGCTTCCGTGGCCGGATCTAGTAACTTTTCGGCCTCCTGTCACCTGTGACCAAGTTCGGGTGCTTCCTATCTTCGGTATGAAGGTCACCGCAGCGGACTAACAACTGATCCCGCGCGGTATTTCATCCGAGCCTTTCTGCGAGGTACATAGTGAGTATCGATTATTTGCCATGGAATCAACCTGTCACAATGGCGGACCAACCGTGCCTGCGCGACGGTGATATCGAACTCACCTATACCGACGTAGCCCGCCGGGCCGAGGCGATAGCTGAGCGGTTCGCCGCATTGGGCGTTCGCCGGGGCGACGTCGTCGCGATAATGCTGCCGAATTGCGCGGAGCTGCTGCTCGGGTTGCTGGCCGCGTGGCGTCTGGGCGCGGCGGCGACCCCGGTGAATCCGGCGTTCACGGCTAACGAGGCCGGCTACCAGATCCAGGACTCGGGCGCGGTGCTGTTGCTCACCTCGACAGCGGACGCGGATTACGGCGTGCCAGCCGTACTGGCGAAGGACCTGCCCGCCCGGTCCGCAGGCGTTGCGCCCGAGCCCGCGACCGGGCTCGGCGATCTTGCGCTGCTCATCTACACCAGCGGCTCGACCGGCCGGCCCAAGGGCGTGATGCTCGATCATTCGAACCTGGTCGCCATGGCGTCGTCGCTGGCCACCGCGATGCGGCTCGACCCGGCCGATCACTGCCTGCTGGTGCTGCCGCTGTTTCACGTCAACGCGATCTGTGTCAGCTTCCTGGCCCCCATGGTGTCCGGCGCGCAGGTCACTATCCTGGCCAGGTTCGCCCCGCACACGTTTCTCGAGGCGGTGGAACGCTACCGGCCGACGTATTTCGCGGCGGTGCCGGCCATCTACGCGCGGCTGGCCGAGCTCCCCGGCGATGTCCGCCCGGACACCTCGTCGGTGCGGTTCGCGGTGTGCGGCGCGGCCCCAGTGCCGAAGGAACTGCTGCGGCGGTGCGAATCGCGGTTCGGCTTCGTCATCATCGAAGGGTACGGGCTCACCGAAGGCACCTGCGCATCGACCGTCAACCCGGTGGACGGCGTGCGCAAGCCGGGCACCGTCGGCCCGGCCCTGCCCGGGCAGCGGGTGGCGGCAATGAGCCCGGACGGCTCGCTGCTGCCCGCGGGCCAGCCCGGCGAGGTGGTCATCCAGGGCGCCAACGTCATGCGCGGCTACCTGGGCCGGCCCGAGGCGACCGCCGAGGCCCTGGCCGGGGGCTGGCTGCACACCGGAGACGTCGGCTTCCTCGACGTGGATGGGTACCTGACCCTGGTCGACCGGATCAAGGACATGATCATCCGGGGCGGGGAGAACATCTATCCCAAGGAAATCGAGTCGGTGCTAGCCGGTCACGACGCGGTGCTCGAGGCCGCGGTCGTCGGCGCGCCGCACCCGGTGTACGGCGAGGTGCCGGTCGCCTACGTCGTCACCTACCCGGGTGCCGCGGTCACCACATCGGAGTTGTTCGAGCGCTGCAGGCGCGACCTCACGAAGGTCAAGATCCCGGTTGCGGTCCATGTCGTGGGCCAGCTGCCCAGGAACGCGGTCGGCAAGGTCGACAAACCGGCACTGCGGAAATCACTGAGCATGCAGAGCGCATAGCAGCAGTTAATTAACGCCCATTAAATGAACGGCACGGCCGTTCCGTCTTAGCGGAATTAAGGAATGATCATGGGATTCACCAAGGCAGACTTTCCCCCCGTCGATCCGGAGACGTTTCTGCAGCAGCCGCTCATGGAGCGCATGAAGGTACTCGCCCTGCACTGGGTCGAGCATGGATTCGGCTCGCCGCGGATGATACACACGATCTACATCGTGAAATTGCTGGTCTTCTACGTGCTCGCAGGTGTGACGGTGGCGACGTTGACGTCGCATCTGCCGCCGTTCTGGGATGTCGCGGGCTGGTGGAACCAGCCGATCGTCTACGAGAAGGCGGTGCTGTGGACGGTGCTGCTCGAGACACTCGGGGTGGCGGGATCCTGGGGCCCGCTGGCCGGCAAGTTCAAGCCGATGACCGGGGGCATCCTGTTCTGGGCCAGGCCCGGCACGATCAGGCTGCGGCCGTGGCGGCGGGTCCCGTTCACCGCCGGCGACCGGCGCACCTGGTTCGACGTCGCGCTCTACGTGGCCCTGCTGGTGAGCATCCTCATCCCGCTCGTCCTGGGCGGCGTGCCGCGCCCGTCGCTGTCCGCGGCCCTGCCGCACAACACCTCCGGGCTGGTGAACCCAGCCCTGCTGATCCCCGTGATCGTGCTCCTGGTCGCGAGCGGGCTGCGGGACAAGACGGTGTTCCTGGCCGCGCGCGGTGAGCAGTACCTCCCCGCCCTGCTGTTCTTCACCATCCTGCCGTTCGTCAACATGATCATCGCGCTCAAGCTGCTGATCGTCGTGGTATGGGTCGGCGCGGGCGTGTCCAAGTTCGGCCGTCACTTCGCCAACGTCGTCCCGCCGATGGTGAGCAACAGCCCATCCGTTCCGTTCAAGTGGGTCAAGCGGGCCCACTACCGTGACTACCCGCGTGATCTGCGCCCGTCGGAACTTGCGAACCTCATGGCCCACGCCGGCGGCACCTTCGTCGAGATCGCCACACCGCTCGTGCTGCTGTTTTCCCCGTACAAGTGGCTGACCGTGGCCGCGGTCGCGCTGATGGTGGTGTTCCACCTGTTCATCACCTCCACCTTCCCGCTAGCGGTCCCGCTGGAGTGGAACATCTTGTTCGGCTACGCGACGGTGTTCCTGTTCCTCGGCTTCCCCAGCTGGCACGGCTACGGCGTGACCGGCATGTCCCCGGCCTGGCTGGTCCTCGTCATCGCGGCCGGCCTGGTGTCCTTCCCCATCCTGGGCAACCTGCGCCCGGATCTGGTGTCTTTCCTGCCGTCGATGCGGCAGTACGCGGGCAACTGGGCGTCGGCGGTGTGGGCGTTCACCCCGGGCACCGAAGACAAGCTGAACGCGGTCACCCGGCCAGCCGCCAATCAGGTCGACCAGCTGAAGGCGCTGGGCTACGAGCCGGCGATCGCGGAGGTGACGATGCAGCAGACGATCGCCTGGCGGACCATGCACAGCCAGGGCCGCGGCCTGTTCTCGCTGCTCATCAAGCACCTCCCCGACATCGACACGCGGACGGTGCGCGAGGGTGAGTTCGTCTGCAACTCGCTGATCGGGTTCAATTTCGGCGACGGTCACCTGCACAATGAGGACCTGATCGCCGCGGTGCAGCGCCGCTGCCGGTTCGAGCCGGGCGAGCTGGTCATCGTGTGGGTGGAATCGCAGGCCATCCACAGCAAGGTCCAGCACTACAAGGTCATCGACGCGGCGCTCGGCGTGACCGAGCGCGGCACGTGGAAGGTGGCGGACGCGGTCCGCGAGCAGCCGTGGCTGCCCAACGGGCCGATCCCGACCGAGGTGACCTGGTCCCGCGCCGGCCAGCGGGCCGCCGGGCATGACGGCCAGGCGCACGGGCGCGATGTCGCGATGGGAACACTGACATGAGCACCGCGATCGTGGTGGGCGGCGGGCCCAACGGACTCGCCGCCGCCGTGGCCCTCGCCCGGGAAGGCGTGCAGGTCACGGTGCTGGAGGCGGCCGACGAGATCGGCGGCGGGGCCCGCTCCAGCGAGGCTATCCTGCCCGGCCTGCTGCACGACCACTGCTCGGCGTTCCATCCGATGGCGGTCGGCTCCACGTTCCTGAACAGCCTGAGCCTGGAGCGTTACGGCTTGTCCTGGCGGTGGCCCGAGATCGACTGCGCGCACCCCCTGGACGGCGGCGACGCGGGACTGCTCTACCGTTCGGTCACCGGCACCGCCGCCGGGCTCGGCGCCGACCGGTCCCGCTGGCTGCTGGCGTTCGGACGGCCATCGGCGAGCTTTGACACCCTGGCCGAGGACATCATGGGTCCGTTGCTGCGGATCCCGCGGCACCCGCTGACGCTGGCCCGGTTCGGTCTGCCCACGCTGCTGCCCGCAGCCGAGGTCGCCAGGGGCTTCTCGACCGAGAAGGCGCGGGCCCTGTTCGGCGGGGTCGCGGCGCATGCCTTCCGGCCGCTGCACTACCCGCTTAGTTCGGCGATCGGGCTGGGTATCATCACGGCCGGCCACCGGCACGGGTGGCCGGTCGCGGCCGGCGGGTCGGGGTCGATCACCGCGGCACTCGCCGCGCTGCTGGCCGATCTGGGCGGCAAAATCGAGACGGGCACCCGGGTCAGGGCGGCGCCGGAACTGCCGGCCGCCGACGTGACCCTGTTCGACCTCGCCCCCGGTGCGATCGCCGGCATCCTCGGTGACCGCCTGCCGGCCCGAGCCGCCCGCGCCTACCGCCGGTACCGGCACGGACCGGGCGCGTTCAAGGCCGACTTCGCGGTCGAGGGCGGCGTCCCGTGGACGAACCCCGACGCGCATCGGGCTGGGACGGTACACCTCGGCGGCGCCTTCGCCGAGATCGCCGCCACCGAGCGGGACATCCACGCCGGGCGGATGCCCGAGCGCCCGTTCGTGCTCGTCGGGCAGCAGTACCTCGCCGACCCCGGGCGGTCCGCCGGTAACGTCCACCCGGTGTGGACCTACGCGCACGTGCCGCACGGCTACACCGGCGACGCCACCGAGGCGATCGTGGCCCAGATCGAACGGTTCGCTCCGGGGTTCCGGGACCGGATCGTGGGCAGGGCCGTCCGGACCACCACGCAGATGGCCGCCTACAACCCCAACTACGTCGGCGGGGACATCGTCACCGGCGCCAAGAACATCCGTCAGGTTGTGTTCGGGCCGCGCACGACCTTCTCCCCGTACCAGGTCGGCGTCCCCGGCATGTACATCTGCTCGGCAGCAACCCCACCGGGTCCCGGCGTGCACGGCATGTGCGGCGCCAACGCGGCCGCCGACGCGCTGCGTTACCTGCGCCGGCACCAGTGAGCCGACCACCAGCGAAGCCACCCGAAGCCGCTCACGCGTGACAGCAGGCTGAAAAGTTACTAGATTCGGCCATGGCGGTATGTCTCGTTCGCGAGGACGCGAGGGACGGTCATGGTTCGCTGGGACGTCGAGCGCGCACCGGGGAGCGTGCAGTTGCTCACCCGGCTGGGTGCCGACTATGGGGTGCCGGCGCAGAGGTGCCTGGAACGCACCGGACTGAACGAGGAAGGCTTGCGCGACCCGGCCGCCACGGTGACCGCGAAACAGGAACTGGCCGTCATCGCCAACCTGCAAAGGGCGCTCAGTGACACACCAGGGATCGGCCTGGAAGCCGGTACCCGCTACCATCTGACCACCTACGGCATCTGGGGCTTCGCCCTCATCAGCAGCCCGACCTGGCGCAGCGCGCTCGACGTGGGGCTGCGCTATATCGACCTGACATTCGCCTTCACCCGAATCCAGGCCCGCGAGCAGGGCCGGGACATGCAGCTCGTGCTGGACTCTCCGGAGATCCCGGTCGCGCTAAAACGATTCGTCGTCGAACGCGACAGCGCGGCCATCCAGACCATCCAGCAGGAGTTGTTCGCCTCGCCTATCCCCATCAAGGGAGTCAGCTTCGTCTTCCCGGCGCCCGCCGGCGGCGTCCGGCGGTATGCCGAGATCTTCGGTGTCGAGCCGGTCTTCGAGGCCGAGGAGAACACGGTGGGCATCGACCCGTCGGTGCTGGACCTGCCGCTGCCGCAGGCCAACGAGCACACCACCGCCCTGGCCCAGGCGCAGTGCCGCGACCTGCTGGCCCGGCGGCACGCCCGGGCCGGATTGGCCGGGCGGGTCCGGGATCAGCTGATGGCCCGGACGGCCTACCCGCCAGGCCTCAGCCAGGTCGCCGCCGCGCTGAACGTGAGCGACCGGACGCTGCGACGGCGGCTCGCCGACGAAGGTGTGTCCTTCCGCGGCCTGCTGGATGAGATCCGCGAGCAGCTCGCCGAGGAACTCCTGGTCACCGGCGGGCTTTCGGTCGCAGAGGTCGCCGAGCGGCTGGGGTATCTGGAGGTCTCCAGCTTCTCCCAGGCCTTCCGGCGCTGGAAAGGCGTCAGTCCCCGCGCCTACCGGGCACGGCCGCCCAAGCCGCCGACTGAACATGCTGGAGCGGCTGCCCCGTAGACACAACATTACTAAGGACCATGCGGGCGATCCGGCCCCGGTGCCCCATTTCTGGAGCCGCACGTAAGGCGGATCTGGTGCGGTCCTAATGAACAACCGGCGGCAGCGCTGTCAGCCGGGCCGTCTCCTGATGTGAATGCCGGCATAGTCCACCGAGGTTGCGATAATGACACACATTGGCCGGGCGGCTCCAAGGAGGAGCCGCATGGTGGACGAGGACAACGACGGCAGATTCCCCGACGACAACCTGGCAGAGGTCCGTTACCCGCGCACCCGGCAGGAGGAGCAGGGCGACCGGTCGGCGTGGCCGTGGCTGCCTGGCTCCATCCTAAGCCAGTGCGGGCCGGATGAATGGTACGTGTGCGTCGAGACCGGCGAACTGGCCACGATGACGACGGCAGCCCGGCGCCGGCCGGGACGGCGGCCGGGGAACTGCTCTATCCGTGCTGTTTCCGGGACGCCAGCGAGATCCGGCGCGCCACCGATGGGGAGGAGCGGTGATCCCCGCGGCGGTGACGGACAGCTGGCTGTTCTGGCTGGCGATCATCGACGGTCTCGCTGCGGTCTGCATTCTGCCGGCCGTGATCGGGATCGCCCGCCAGCTCGAGGGCATCGGCCTGGTTATCTGCTTGAACGTAATCCCGGTCGGGTGGCCGGCAGCCCTGTTCCTCGCCTGCATGATGCCGCGCAAGCAAATCCGTTAGCACCCGTCGGGCAGCGCGAAGTGGCCCGGAGCCCCGTCATCTGCACTGTGGTGACGGGGCTCGGGAATATACGGCCAGCCAGCCATTAGTGCTCCAGTCAAATGACCGAAGCTGAGGCCAAACTCAGACGCCTGGTTGTGACGGTCTTAGATGGGATCTGGGCCATGTAACGTGACGGTCACGAACTGATCTGTCCTAGTGGTTCGCTGGCTGCGCGGGTCAGAGTGAGTCTTGACGGTTCAGCGGGTCGGCCAGGAGCCGCGGGGCGAGGACACAGGGATTGAGGTGGCCATGGGTGCAGGCACCCGTGGTCTGGCTGTGGGCGGTGGCGCGGTCGTCCTGTGGTGGTGGTGGCGGTTGCACCCAACGTCGCGCCCCTTCGCGCAGCGCCTGTGGATCGACGTGCCGCACCCCTTCGTGACCCGCCGGCGGCTGCGGCAGGTTCTCGTGCCGGTGCCGGGCGAGCGGTTGCTCGAGGTGGGCGTGGGCAGTGGGCGTTATGCGCTGCCGGTCGTGAGGTGGCTGGGAGAGCGCGGGCTGCTCGCCGTGCTTGACCAGCAAGAGGAGATGCTTGCGCTGACGATGCGCCGTGCGCTGGACCGGGGCATTACCAACGTCGCGCCCGCCTGTGGCGACGCGGCGGCGCTGCCCTACCCCGATGACGCATTCGACGCCGTCTACCTCGTCTCGACGCTCGGCCAGGTGCCCGATATGACGGCCGCGCTGCGTGAGCTGAGCCGCGTGGTGCATCCAGGGGGCCGCGTGGTGGTCGGCGAGCTGTGCTACGACCCGCACGGCGTGTTCTTCGGTACCCTGCGCCGGTGCGCCGCCGCGGCCGATTTGCGCTTTGAGGGCCGTGCCGGCGGCTGGGCAGGCTACTTTGCCCGCTTCACCTCGTTGGAGGCAGGCGATGCCCCACAAGCATGACCAGGCGGGGAGATCCCGGCCACGACCCAGCGCCTGGGGTCTGGACACGGGCGCGACGCGCGAATGGGTGTCGATCAGGTTCGGTTCAGCGTGGCCAGGCAGTTTCACAGCTAAGCCTTGCCCGGCAAACATCCTTATCGCGGTAAATGAGGACATCTTCGGAGGCCAGGAAGGAAGGTTGCGTGATCAGGCGCGACGGCATGTAAGCGATAATGGAGACGTGAGGGATCGGATCGGGGTCATACGGCACGGCTCTGCGGCTGACGGTTCCAGGCAGCTGATCTTGCCCTCTGGGGAGGTTGCCGCCGTCGGGCATGATCTGGCTGACGCTGATATGCGGAGCGCTTCGGCCTTGATGTGGTCCGGTACGCTGATGCGCTTGACTGGTGCCCGGGTGTCTGCCGTGATGGCCCGATGGCCGGTGCCTTCGTTTACGCGGTTAACCGGATGGGTTCAAAGGCCTCGACAGCGCTGCCGCCGCGGCCGGCGGCGCAGTATTCGAGTACGAAGTGACGCAGCTTGGCACTGTGCTCGCCCTGCAGAACTTGGTCTCAGCCAATCCTGAACCACCGGGATTACCCGTTACGCGGCATGAGCGGTCGACGCTTGGCGATTTCCGGCCGATTGGCCATCCTTCTCGCCTCGTATCGGATAGTGCCCGGGACTGGAGGGTTTATGAGCCCGGCGTAATCATTAGCACGACGCCTCTCTCTTCTTATCTTTTATGCAGGTGAGAGGGTCTGCGGCCACTCCGGGAAATCGGCACCCGAGAAGGATTCGAACCGTCGACCTACCGCTTAGGAGGAAGTCGACGCAGCTAGTGTCCGGACGATAACTCACAGCTTCCTGGCGATCGCATCCAGGAGCTGCCGAACCGGATGAGCTGATAATTGAGAATGCCCAGCAACGGGTATGCATCCGGAACCGGCCATAAGGAGGGCATTATGACCACGGATCAGGGTCCGTATCCTGTTCAGTTCGCCGTCGAGTACCCGGACCGGCCGCTTAACCGGCTGACCTCGTTTTTCCGTATTTTAGTGATCATCCCGATCGCGATCGTGCTCGGCGCTGTTTCCGGCGCAACGGAACCTGTCAACCTGGGTGGGGCACCATTGGGTGGGTTTTACTGAGCGGCGGTCTGTTTCTCTCCGGGCGGGTTGATCCATGAGCTGGCCGGTAGCTGGGGCGGGGCCGGAGGCTTGCTGACGAAGCGCTCGGGGTGGTCTTGGTAGGCGGCTGCCAGAACTGCGGCGCGTGCGGTCTGGACGGTGGTGGCGTGACCGTGGTGGACATCGGCTGCGGTGTGCAGGCCGAGGCCGGAGTGGCGGTGCTCGTCGTTGTACCAGGGGAAAAATTCCTGGCAGTGCGCCCGGGCGTGCTCGATCGAGGTCGGATCGGGAGCGCTGGCGATGAGCCGCCGGATACGATCGGCGAGCTCCTGGTCATAGGCCATGCCGGTGAGCTTGACCAGCGGTGGCGCAGCAAAGCAGGCCGTGCCCGTAACCGGCATGCTCTACCCACAGACAATTTTGCAGTTCTCCTCGGCCTACGATCAAAAAACCTCGGCCGGGCAGCGACTGAGAGTGGTCTTCGCAGATCAACGACTTATGTGACACTGCGGCCACACGCCACCGAGGTTGTGATAATGACACACATTGTCCGGGCGGCTCCGCGAAGGAGCCGACATGGACGAGGACAACGACGGCAGGTTCCCCGACGACAGCCTGGTCGAGATTCGCTACCCGCGCACCCTGCAGGAAGGGCTGAGTGACCGGTCGGCATGGCCGTGGCTGCCTGGCTCGGTCCTAAGCCAGTGCGGGCCGGAGTGGCATGTCTGCGTGGAGGCGCGCGAGCTAGCCGTGCTGGACGACCGCAACCCGGCCCCGGACGGCACGGCGGATGAGGACCAGTTTCCCCGTGCTGTTTCCGGGACTCCAGCGAAATCCGGCGCGTCACCGACAGGGCGCGGCGGTGATCCCCGCAATGATCGCGGACAACTGGTTCTTCTGGCTGGCCATCAGCGACGGGCTGGCTGCGCTCTACATTCTGCCCACCGTGATCGCCATCGCCCGCCAGGTGGAAGGCCTCGGATTGGTCATCTGCCTGAACACGATCCCGGTCGGGTGGCCTGCGGCGCTGATCCTGGCCTGCATGGTGCCGCGCAAGCAAATCCGGTAGCGTCCTGCGCCTACGTCAGGACACAAGCGCCCCGCCCGGTCGGGGCGGGAGCAGTCGGCTGGCCGTGAGAACTGAGGCCCACCCGCTCTGCAAGTCATAGCCACAAGATTGATCGGCCTCTTTGCACCTGAACCGACCACGTATCAGCACGCTGGGGCGCGATGAGGGATGATGGTGGCGTGACAGCGCAGCCAGCGGATGACTATGACCCGGACGACCCGGTGGAAATCCTCCGCGTTCTGCCCGCCCGGTTCCATGAGCAGTTCCTGGCCGAGTATGACGCTGCCGTCGCGGGCGCCCGGCGGCCAGAGCAGTACCGCCAGCTGCATCACCTGCTGCGGTTGTGGCGGCTGAGCGCCGCCGCCTTCTCCGACCCCGGTTATGAGGCGAGGCGCGAGGCCGTGGAGGAGTCGGTTCGCACCGGCAGGCGGGGGACGCCGATCGGGGAGATCGTCCCGGACTGGGACGAGCGGGTCGCGGCTGCCGCGCGCTGGCGCGCGGGCGGGTGAGCTACCGGCCTGAGTTCGAGGGCGCCGCACTGATCCAGCTCAACGGCCTGCCGAAGGCAGCTTTCGACGCCTTAGTCGAGCGCGTCGCCGTCCTGGTCCTGGAGCCATGGGATGCGGCCGTGATCCCGCCCGGCAACGATCCTGCCTATCGCCGGACGGTATTTGGTGCGGGCTACGGCTTGCTGTCGTTCAGGGTCGACGAGGCCGCCGAGCTGATCCGCATTTTCGACATTCTCTGGATCGGCTGAGGTAGCCGGTTCCCAGGCACAGCACGGCCGGGTGCTCCAAGGCCTGCTGACAGTGCAACCGGAACCCGCCGAGGTTGTGATAATGACACACATTGTCCGGGTGGCTCCGTGGAGGAGCCGACATGGAAGAGGACAATGAAGGCAGGTTCCCCGACGACAGCCTGGTAGAGGTCCGTTACCCGCGCACCCGGCAGGAAGAGCTTGGTGACCGAGCCGGGTGGCCGTGGCTGCCGGGCTCGATTCTAGGTCAGTGCGGTGCTCCGGGATGGAATCGCCGTGCGGGGGCCAGCTGACTTCAGCGGGTCTTCCGCTGCCCGCCGCGGCCCTGCTCGAGGCCGTCGAGGATCAGGTCCATCCCGAACTCGAACTCGTCGCCGTAGTCATAGCCCGGCTGCAGAACGTGCTGGGTCGTCAGCTCGGCGAGGTGGGGGAAAGCCTCGGCGGGGAACTGCTCGAGGAAGGTCACGGCCATCTCCGCGGTCTCCTCAGGGCTGCTGAAGGGCAGGCTGAGCTCCTGCATCGCGAAGCCGTAGAGGTAGCTGTCGATGGCCGAGATCGCATGGGCCGCCAGTTCGATGGAGAAGCCGGCCCCCCGCAGGCAGCCAATGATCGCATCGTGGTGCCGGAGCGTTGACGGGCCAGCGTTCAGCCGCGAGTCCATCAGCCCGATGGCCCAGGGGTGCCGGCGCAGCGCGTCGCGGGCGGAGGAGGCGCGGTCGCGCATGGCCGTCTTCCACTCGGCGTCCGCCAGGGGGAGCTCGACCTCGCCGAACACGAGATCGACCATGCCGTCGAGAATCTCGTCCTTGTCGGCCACGTGGTAGTAGAGCGACATCGGCTCGACGTGCAGCCGGTCCGCGAGCCTGCGCATGGTCAGCGAGCCCATGCCCGCTTGGTCGGCCAGGGCGACCGCCTCGGCGAGCACGCGCTCCCGGCTCAGCGGGGCGCGGTCGCGCCTGCTCGGATCAGTACCTGACGCCACGAGCGTCGTCCTCCTCTGTCTGCTGCCCCTCGGCCCATTGACAGCCTTACATTGTATGGCTACCTTATGCCATAAGAGACCTTACAGCATAAGGTACCTCGAAGTGAGCGCGCACCGCTGACCGCCAAGGCCAGGGGGCCCATCACACCGGAACGAGGCTCAGGCCATGACCACTACGCAGTCAGCTCCTTCTGGCACCAGGACCACGGCGATCGATCCGTCAGCCGGGGCCCGCCGGATGCGCCGCCCCGCGCTGGTGGCGGGCACAGGGCTTCTCGCCATGGCCGTTCTGGCCCCGGCGGCCAACTTCGGCGTTATCCAGCGCCTCGTGACCCCGGGCGACGCGACCCGGACGGCCGGGCACATCCTGGCCTCCGCAGGGCTCTTCCGTCTCGGGATAGCCGCACTCGCGGCGGTGGTGATCCTTGACATCGTCGTTGCCTGGGCGCTCCTGAAGTTCTTCGAGCCGGTCCACAAGGGCCTGGCGACCCTCGCGGCCTGGCTGAGAATCAGCTACGCCGTGATCTTCGCGGTCGCCATCAGCCAGCTCATGGGCGTACTCCCCCTGCTGAGTAACACCCGGCGCCTGACGGCGTTCGGCATCGGCCAGCGACAGGCTGAGGCTCTGCAGAAGATCCACGATTTTCAGGACATCTGGAAAGTCAGCCTCATCCTGTTCGGGCTGTACCTCATTCTCCTCGGCTACCTGGCCTGCAGGTCCGGCTACGTTCCCCGGCTTCTCGGGGTGCTGCTCGTCATCGCCGGCGGCGGCTACCTCATCGACAGCACCGCCGGGCTGCTCAGCCCGAGCTACACGGCCAGCCTCTCCAGCTTTACGTTCATCGGCGAGGCGCTGTTCATGCTCTGGCTGCCGCTGAAAGGGCGGAAGGTCGCCCTGACGGCCTAGAGCCAAGCCTGCATCCGCGCCATCGCCCGCAGTTCACCGGTGATGGCGCGGATGCGGCGCGGTCTGACGGTGCCGGGGCCGAGCGCCCGGCTTCCTTCGTGGCGCAAACCCTGGCATGTCGCAGTTCTCCGCGGCGAACCGGCTCGTGGATGGGGCCGACGGAGATGCGGACCTGGTAGAAACCACCTCCGGCCGGTCCTCCGTGCCCACTTGGTGGCAGCGGCCTGGCCGACCCACGTCAGTGGACTGTGCCTGGGAAGTGTGCGCTGCCCGTTGTTTCCCCCTGGCTCAGGGTCGGCCGGACCCTTATTCGAACAACTCGCCGCCGAGCACCTGTACGAAGCCGTAGAGGGCCGTCAACTCGACACCGACCCCGGTGGCGGGACCGGAGTTGGTGTCAGGCCGGGCCAGAGGGTTAGCGGCGGTCAGCTGCGGTTGCCGCTCGTCCGAAGGCACGATCGGGTCACAGCCGTGGACCGGTAACCCTTGGTGATCAGGAAGATGGCCAGGCAGACCTCCCAGGCGAAGACCGGGACAACACACACGCCGAGGTCGTGGCGGGGTACGCCGAACATGCCGGCGACGTTGGCGGCGAAGACGAGTGGGCCACCGATCAGGCCCAGGACAGGGATGAAACGGGCGACGAGCTTGGAGCGGTACAGCACGTAGGCAATCACCACGGTGTTCAGGCCGCAGACCAGCCCAGGACCGATGATGAACGTCCAGTTGTGGACGGCCACGAGCGCCTTGCCGACGGTCGTGAGAGCGGCGGCGCTGGCAGCGGTACCGGCCACATCGTGCTGGAGCGAGACCACCGCCAGCAGGCTGACGATACCCGTGACGATGATTCCCGCCTCCAGGGTCCGCAGGCCGACATAGCCCATGGCGAGGGGCCGGTTGTGCCGACTGACGACGGGGTAGAGGGTGACCGCCGTGCCGATGACGGCCCCGGCGAGGATGACCTCGAGCAGGCCGCCGAGGAGGATGCGGGAGTTGGCAGCGCCGTTGCCCAGGACGTATCCGGGGCGGTTCAGCACTGGCTGGTACAGGACTATCGCGGCGACCGAGGTCACGTGGGTGATGAAGAACAAAACGCCAGTGGCAATCGCAAGTTTCCTCGCGGGGCTCATGGCCCTGGCCAGCTGCGTCGCGGTGCTCGGGACAACGGCAGTGGAAGTCATGTCGGATTCCCTTTCCGTGAGTGCGTCTCGTGGCTAGGGAGGATCGATTGGTGCGCGGTCGTGTCGGCTTGCTCGGCAGGTACGACCGAGATCAGCGGGAGGCCGAGGTCGCGGATCTTGTAGAGCAGGCCGTGCAGTGCGGCCTGGTCGACGACCGTGACCCGGAGGGCCGTGGTGCCGTCGGTGTCGCGGGTGAGGCTCGAGACCTCGAGCCGGCTTGCCCATCGGGGGCCGAGGTGGCCCCGCAGGCGGATCTCGTAGATCCCGGCCTCTCGCCCGCTGCCAGCCCCGGACGGTGTCCGGCTCATCGGGCTGCCAGGTGCTCGACGCGGCTGGTCACCGGATCAGTCTCGGGGAGGGGCTTGCGCTGGTCGCGCCACAGGGAGATACCCAGGCCGATCAGGGCAACGCCGGTGGGGACAGCGAGCGGCCGGTTGAACGACTGTGGCAGTACTGCGAGCGCGGCAGTGGCGAGGGTGCCCAGGGCGAGAAGGGCCGCGGCCCACCGCGCCAGGACACGGGCGCGGAACAGCGCGACTCCGAACAGAAGACCGCCTGCCATGTACGCGAAGCCGGAGACATCAAACAGGATCTGCATCGCGCCGATGTTCCCGGCTGAGGAGCCGCCGGCGGCTGCGGTGACCACGTCGTTCACGTAGCCGGGCGAAGTGTGCGCCAGGACGGGGAGGACGCAGGCGGCGATGACCTCGGTGCTGAGGATGGCGAGATAGCCGGCGGCGAACAGCAGGTAGCCGACCAGTCCCAGCACGCGTGTCTGGCGCACCTGCCGCAGGTACATGCCGGTGATGCCCGCCAGCGCCAGCGCCGCCATGACCACCAGGTTGACGCTCGTCTCGGCGCCCACCGGCTTCGGCAAGACATCCCTCGTTGCGCAGTGGCTGTCGTCTCGCGCCGCTCACAACCGCTCCGTGGCGTGGATGGCGCTCGATCCGGCTGATGACCAGCCCGCCGCTTTCTGGGCGCTAGTGCTCGCCGCGCTCCGGGCGGCCGCCGTGCCCGCGATCGGGGAGAGCATCCTCCAGGTCCTGGAATCGGGCCAGCCACCGACCGAAGGCGTCCTCGCCGCCGTGGTCAACGAGCTCAGCGCGTTGCCGGGCGAGCTCGATCTGGTACTTGATGACTACCACGTCATCGGCGATCCCGGCGTCCATGACGGGATGACCTTTCTGCTCGACCACCTCCCCCCGCAGATCCATGTGCTGATCATGACCCGCGCGGACCCGCCGCTCCCCCTGGCCCGGCTACGGGCGCGGGGGGAAATGGTGGAGATCCGGTCTGAAGACCTGCGCTTCACTGCCGAGGAAGCATCGATCTACCTCAACGACGTGACGGGCCTTGGCCTCGGCTCCGCGGATGTCGCTGCGCTGGAGGAGCGCACCGAGGGCTGGATCGCCGCGCTCCAGCTGGCCGCCCTCTCGATGGAGGGACGAGACGACATCGCGGACTTCGTCGCCCGGTTCACGGGCAACGACCGCTACATCGTCGATTACCTGGTCGAGGAGGTCCTGCAGCGCCTGCCCGACGAGATCCGGATGTTCCTCCTGGACACCTGCATCCTTGAACGGCTGAATGGGCCACTCTGCGATGCCGTCGCCGGGCGAAGCAACGGCAAGGCGATGCTAGGCGCCCTGGAACGACGGAACCTCTTCGTCGTTCCGCTCGACGACCAGCGTCGCTGGTACCGCTATCACCACCTGTTCGCCGACGTCCTGCAGGCGCATCTCGAAGACGAGCAACCCGGGCGTGCCCCGAGGCTGCACCGGCGGGCCAGTGAGTGGTACGAGCGCGAGGGCGAACGAACCGAGGCCATCCGCCACGCACTGGCCGCTCGTGACTTCGAGCGAACGGCGGAGCTCATCGAGGGGGCGCTCCCGGCGATGCGCATGGCCCGCCAGGAGACCGCACTGCTCAGCTGGGTTGAGGCGCTCCCCGACGGCCTCGTCCGGCGGCGGCCCGTGCTCAGCGTTTGCTTCGCCGGTGCCCTGCTGGCAACGGGGGAGCTGTCGGGCGTCGAAGGCCGGTTGGACGACGCCGAGCGCCAGCTGATGCCACTGACGGGTGGCGACGGGGCGGCATCCTCGGCGCGAGTGGCTGAGATCGCCTTCGTCGACGAGGGCGAGCTACGCCGCGTCCCAGGACAGATCGAGATGTACCGGGCCGCACTCGCGCAGGTTCGCGGCGACATGAGGGCCACGGTCGACCACGCGCGGAGGGTCCTCGCCGTTGCCTGCGAGGATGATCACGTTGCCCGCGCGGGAGCGGCAGGGTTCCTGGGCATCGCCTCGTGGACCGAGGGGGACCTGCAGGCGGCGCACCGGGCATGGAGCCAATGCGTCAGCGGACTGCGACAAGCGGGCCACATCGCCGACACACTCGGTGCCACCATCGCACTCGGCGATATCTGCGTGGCGCAGGGGCACCTCCGGGATGCGCTGCGCACCTACCAGGAGTCCTTGAAGCTCGTACCTGAGCAGAGCAGATCCCTTGTGCGAGGTACCGCCGACATGCACGTGGGGATGGGCGAGCTCTTCCTCGAACGACTCGACTTGGAGGCAGCCAACCAGCATCTTCAGAAGGCGGAGGAGCTCGGTGAGTTCGCCGGAATGCCGCAGTTCCCGTACCGCTGGCGCGTTGCCACAGCACGAGTGCGGGCAGTCGAAGGAGATCTGGACGGCGCCCTTGAGCTCATTGACGAGGCCGAGCGCTTCTATGTCAGCGACTTCTTTCCCAATGTTCGACCGGTAGCGGCGATGAAGGCCCGGCTATGGATCGCAAGCTCGCAGCTGCGCGACGCCTTCGGCTGGGCTCGCCAGGCCGGCCTGTCCGTAAATGACGAACTCAGCCACTTGCGCGAGTACGAGCACATCACACTGGCAAGGCTGCTACTGGCCCAGGCGAAAACAGGCCGCACGGGAGCCCCGGTGCGTGACGCGCTCGTTCTGCTCGGGCGCCTCCTTCAGGACGCTCTTGCAGGAGCCAGGGCCGGCAGCGTGATCGAGATTCTGGCGCTCGAGGCGCTCGCACTCCAGGCCCACGGCGATACCACCGCCGCGCTCGGCACCCTCGAACGCGCGCTGACGGAGGCTGAGCCGGAGGGTTATGTGCGACTCTTCATCGACGAGGGACAGCCAATGGCGACCCTGTTGAAGGAAGCCGCGAGGCGCGACGTCGTTCCTGCCTACATCGCCGAGCTTCTGGCGGCTGGTGCTAGATTCGCGGTCAGGGTGCCGAAGAAGCAGGGCCTGATCGAGCCGCTCAGCGAGCGTGAATTGGACGTGCTTCGGCTTCTTGGATCCGACCTGAGCGGTCCAGACATTGCGCGCGAACTATTGGTGTCGATCAACACCATGCGGACTCACACGAAGAGCATCTACACCAAGCTCGGCGTGAACAACCGTCGGGCAGCGGTCCGGCGAGCCCAGGAACTCGATCTCCTTTCGAGATCTCGTCAGCGCTAGACGAGTTCGCGGACCACCCGATAGGTGCCGATACATCACCCGAGGCGCTCAGAACGGCTGTTCAGCAATTCAGAAAACTCCGGTCTTGATCCCGGACCTGAGTTCATTCGGCACACGTAATCATGATGGACAGTGCATAAGCATGCGTACAGCAACGTCCGCTTTTCGGCATGAGCGGTCGTCTACGTCACGTCGCCGGGAACATGGCGCGTCACAATGGAGCATGGCCGAGGTTGCCATAATTACTCAACCGTCGCTCTTCTTCCCGCAGCCGGGTGCTTGGCCGCGCCTCTACGCGGCGAGGAGAGGGTGTGCCTTGGCCTGTTGGTAGAGCGGTTCGGGGGCCAGGTCGATGCCGCCGGGCCATACGAGGGTTCCAGCCTCCGGATCGACGGTGACCTCGGCGAAGTATGCGGGGTCGTTCAGTGGCGCCAGAACGCCGGTCCATGGTTCAGCGGAGAAGTCGACGTCGCCGGCTGTGCCATCGCTGAAGAGCAGGCGGAGCACGCGGTCACCGACCATAGCGACACCTACGACGACGGGCAGGTAGTTCTCGTCCACGGTCTTGATGTTACGCCAGCGGGTCGATACCCAGCAGAGGCTCGTTCCGCCGGGCCCGCTCCCAGTTCGCCAGGATCTCACCACGGCGAAGGACGGCCCATTCCCGGACGAATTGAAGAGCCCTGGGGTCGAGGCCGCCGGCCAGCACCTCGCCGTCGGCCGAGACCGAAGCACGGCGGCCAGCCTGGTAGGCGTGAAAGTGTGCCACTGGGTGATCCCGTTCGTTCCAGTACATGTAGATCACGACCCCGTAAAAGGCGCTGACACGCAGCATGGACCGACAATAGCCGCGTCCGCCATCGGTTCCGCGGCGAAGCAGGACCGTGCCTGCGATTGGCGTACTTGACCGCACAGGCAAGTACGCAGTCAGTCTCAGCCAACGGCAAAAACTAGGAGCGGGTTGGTGACTCAAAGATATTTGAGCAGTTAAACGGCTTATGTGTCACTGCAACCTGGTGCCACCGAGGTTGCGATAATGTCACAGGTTGTCCGGACGGCTCCTCGAAGGAGCCGACATGGACGAGGACAACGGCGGCAGGTTCCGACGGCAGCCAGATAGAGGTCCGTTACCCGCGCAACCGGCAGGAGGAGCAGGGGGACCGGTCGGCCTGGCCTGGCTCGATCCTAAGCCAGCGATCATCGACGGGCTGGTCGGGGTCTACATCCTGCCGACCGTCTTCGGCATCGCCCGCTAGGTCGAAGGTCTCGGCTGGGTCATCTGCCTGAACACGATCCCGATCGGCTGGCCCGCGGCCTTGATCCTCGCTTGCCTGATGCCACGTAAGGTGATCAGCCACGCTCACTACCGGCAGCGGCCGCGCGGGCAGTAGCAGGCGCTGACGGGGACGTCAGCGAGGTAGCTGCGCCGTTACAGGAGCAGGCCCTTGGTCGTGACGTTGGGGAGCCTGGCCATCCCTATCCTTGCCACCATCATGGCCGGGACCATGGCTCATCCCGCCCTTGCGAAGTCGGGCAGTTTACATACCTCGTGTACTCTATGTATTGAATATGTGACGATGAGCTACTATCGCGCGCCTGCCGAGGCGTGCAGGCACAGGCCGGCGCGGGCGTTGCAGGCTTCGGGTGCCAGCAGCCTCCCCCGAACCCGGACAGGGCGAATCGTCCAAGGAGCCCGGCGCGTGACTTATCTCGCTTCAGACCTATGCCTAGTGGACGAAGGCTAGGCAGGCGACCTTCTAACGGGACGAGGTCAGATGCCGATCGTCGAGTGCGATTTTCTCTTTCAGCTCATTGTGGACAGCGGGTGACAAGGTCCACGGACAAAGGGGGGCCCATCTCAAGCTCGTGGAATCGATGGGCGATGACCGGGACCGGCATCGGGCTGGTGGCGCTCATCGTCGTAGTCACGGTGGGTTCCCTGGTGATGAACAATACGGCCGGGACGAGCGCCGTCGCTGTTCGTATCGCTGACGCGTATGGCCACGCGGCAGCCGCAATCGCCGCCGAGGAGTCGCTCGAGCGGAAGTACCGCCTCCAGCCCGGACCGGTTCCGGAGGCAGCCCACGCGGCGGCTGAAGTCGCCCTGGAGCAGGCCATGCGGCAGGTGGTCGTCCTGGGCGACAGCGCCGATCGAAACCTGGCGAAGGCGGTGCTGCGCGAGCACAGCGCTTACGTGGCAGCCAGCGCACGGCTGTTCCTGTCAGTCGATCGCCACGATCCGGTGACCGTAACGAACGCCATAGACAGCCGGACTGTCGACCCAGTCTTCGGCGTCATGGAAGACCAGGTTTATGGCGCGGCCGCGCTACACGAGTCCACAGCTCTCAGCGCGGTGGCGTCGGTCCGTGCCATTGGACGTTACGTGCTCCTCGTCGATCTGGCCGCGATGCTCGCGGCAATCGGCCTGGTCGTCGGCGGAGCAGTCGTCGTGACCCGCTACCAGCGGGACCTTCACTCCGAAAGTGAACAAAACCGGTATCAGGCCCTGCACGACCCGCTGACCAACCTTCCGAACCGGACCCTGTTCCAGGACCGGGCCGGTGTAGCCCTGCGCTCCGCTGCTCGCTCGGGCGCCACCGTGGCTGTGCTGCTCTTGGACCTCAACCGGTTCAAAGAGGTCAACGACACCCTCGGCCACCAATACGGTGATCACCTCCTTCTTCAGGTGGCGGATCGGCTCAGGGGCTCCCTGCGTGATTCCGACTCCGTGGCCCGCCTCGGTGGTGACGAGTTCGCGATTCTGCTCCCCATTTCTGGATGGGAAGAGGCACTAGCGGCCACGCAACGCGTCGATGCCGCCTTGGACGACCCGTTCTCGATTTACGACATCGCTCTCGACGTCGACGCCAGCATCGGAATCGCCCTCGCCGAACCCGGCGACGACATCGAGACACTACTGCGTCACGCCGATGTAGCCATGTACGAGGCGAAGGCCGCTCACCGCCCATTCGCCCGCTACGAGTCGTCTCGCGACGACAACAATCTCTCCCGGCTCGTCCTGCTCGGAGACCTGCGCCGAGCCATCGCCACCGGCGAGTTGACCTTGCATTACCAGCCCAAGATCAGCACTGGCACCGACACGCTGAGCAGTGTCGAAGCCCTCGTCCGCTGGCGGCATCCCACGCTGGGACTGCTACAGCCCGACGAGTTCATCCCGCTCGCTGAAAACACCGCAATAATCCATGCGCTCACGACCGAAGTGCTGCGCCTCGCGCTGAGCCAAGCCCGAAAGTGGGCCGACGCAGGACGCTCGATCCCCGTCGCGGTGAACATCTCCGCACGCTCCCTGCTCGATCCCAGATTCCCGGCTCACGTACAGGAACTTCTAGACGCCCATGGCGTCGCGCCACAGCTGTTGAGCCTTGAGCTGACCGAGACAGCAGTAATGACCGACCGCGGCCTCGCCCTCACCGTCCTGCAAGCCCTCGACTCCATGGGCGTGTCGCTGAGCATCGACGACTTCGGCACCGGTTACTCGTCCATGTCGTACCTCAAGACCTTGCCGGTCAAGGAGCTGAAGATCGACCGCTCCTTCGTAGTGGGCATGGCGAACGACCCCGATAGCGCCGTAATCGTGCGCTCCGCCGTCGACCTAGGGCACAACCTTGGAATGACCGTCGTCGCGGAGGGCGTCCAGGACAGCATTACTCGAAGCGACCTTGCCGACATGGGATGCGACCTCGTGCAGGGATACGAGATCTGCAGGCCGGTCCCAGTGAGAGAACTCGAGCTGTGGATCGAGACACATCTCGTTACTGCCTCATCTCCGCCACCGCCTGTCCATAGCCATGAGAAGGTCCCCGGGCATGGCCAAGCGGAGGAGGAGGTCCCGGGTAATGGCCAGTTAAAGCTGCCGGCCAGAGGTGATCAGGGCTTCCCGGCGCCTGGCGCGGGGGCCGGGAATGTAACCACCTGGTCCCCGCGGTGTCGGTGCCGGGCTGGCCTGGCGGCGAGGAGCCGCAGCGCAGAGCCGGCGCCGGTGCGTCTCCGCATCTGGCTCCAAGTCGCGGTTTCCGTGCTATTGCGCGTAGCGGCTCAGGGGCTCTGGGTGCCAGTGCTGGTTCTGGACGATGGCTACCGCCTCCCGCTGGGTGAGCCGGGAGCCGGCGGAGAATGCTTGATCGAACTGGCCCGCGCCCAGCCGCTGGCGGACCTGGGCCACCAACTTGGCCTCCACCTTGCGCAGGTGCGGCCAGGCCGGCAGGCCGACCCGCCGGCGCAGGCCCTCCGCCGCGCCTTCCAGCCGCGCTGCCCGCTCCGGGTCGCCGTCTGCGGATGCCAGCAAGGCATACCCGGCCAGGCGCGGCGCCACGAACTGGGCGCTGCGGGCCGCCAGGCTCAGGTCCAGCGCCTCTTCCAGCAGCGCCCGGGCCTCCTCTCGCCTGCCCTGCAGCACAGCCAGGATACCCAGCTGCACCCGGGAGCCGGCGACGAGCCAGTCACCACCAGCCCGCTCGGCCAGGTCGCGCGCCTCGCGTAGGTGACGCAGGGCAACGTCGTAGCGGCCCAGTGCCGTCTCCACGGAGCCGGCCGTGAACGCGGCCATGGCCGTGAAGACGGGCTCATCCTGGCCGTGGAGCTCCTCCAGCGAGACCGCCGCCTCCCGTAGAGCCCCGTCGAAGTCGCCGGCGATCGGCAAGGTCCACGCCATGGCCAGCTGGGATGCCGCGTGCAGGAAGGGGTCACCGATCCCGGCCAGCAGCGGTGCCAGGCGCTGGCGGGCCGCCAGCGCCGCCGCATCGTCCCCCGTGTCAACCGCGGTCACCGCCGCCGCCCACGCAAGCTCGCCCTGGGCCTGCGGGTCCAGCGTGCCGGCGGCGGGCAGCAGTTGCTCCACCCAGGACCGGGCCTCGCGCTCGAGGTCCCGCAGCGACCAGAACAGCCATAGGACCCGGAACAGGTGCGGCAGCGGCCCCGGGTCATGGGCCAGGTACCAGCGCACCGCGGCGGCCAGGTTCCCCGCCTCGGCGTCCAGCCGCTCCAGCCACTCGCCCCGGCCAGTGCCGCGCAACGGCCGGTCCGCCTGCTCGGCCAGGATCCGGTAGTAGTCGGCGTGCCGCCGCTCGACCTGGTCGGCGCCGGGCCGGGCCGCCAGCCGCTCGGCCACAAACTCGCGGACGGTCTCCAGCATCCGGGTCCGGGACCCGAGCTGCGTGCTGTCGATATAGATCAGGCTGTGGCGGGCCAGCGCCTCGGACAGATCCAGCGCCCGATCCTCCTCCACGCCCGCGACCTGGGCCGCGGCCTGGATAGTCCAGCCATCGGTGAACACCGCCGTGACCTCCAGCAGCGACCGCTCGTCGTCGGTCAGCAGGCCCACGCTCCACTCCACGGTGGCCCGCAGGGTGCGCTGCCGTTCGGGCAGGTCTACCGCGCCGGTGCCGAGCGCGTCCAGCGAGGCCGCCAGCCGGTCCAGCAGCGCGGGCGGGTCCAGTAGCCGGGTGCGGGCGGCGGCCAGCTCGATGGCCAGCGGCAGGCCCTCCAGCCGCCCGCAGATCTCCGCCACCGCCGCCGCGTTGTGTTCGGTGAGGGCGAAGCCGGGGCGCACCGCGCGGGCCCGGTCCACGAACAGCGCCACCGCAGGCCAGGACTGCAGTTCCTCCAGCGGCACGGTGGCGGGGTCGGCCGGCAGCGGCAGCGGCGGCACCGGGTATTCCCGCTCGGCGCTCAGCCTCAGCACCGTGCGGCTGGTGGCCACGATCGCCAGCTGCGGGCAGCGGGCCAGCAGTTTCCCCAGGTCGCGGGCGACGCCGACCACCTGCTCCAGGTTGTCCAGGATCAGCAGCCAGGCGCCATCGCCGAACGTCTCGGCCAGCGCCTCCAGCGGCGAGCGCGTCCCCGTCAGGTCGGCGCCCGCGGCCCGGCCGATAGCGGCCAGCACCAGCCCGGGGTCGGTGACAGTGTCCAGCGGGACGAACACGGTGCCCGCGCCGAACCGGTCACGCAGCCGCTCGCCTACCGCGACCGCCAGCCGGGTCTTGCCGACCCCGCCCGGCCCGGTCAGCGTCACCAGCCGCACCTCAGGATGCTCGATCAGCCCGGCCACCTCATCAATGGCCTGTTCCCGCCCGAGCAGTGACGTCATGTTCACCGGCAGCGGGCGAAGGCCGCCGGCGCCCGCCTGGGTTGGCGCCGCAGCTGTGGCCTGGCCGGCAGCGGCGGCGAACCGCTCGCTCAGCAGCACCGCCAGGTCATCACGCACCAGTCGGCCCAGCTCAGCCGAAGTGCGGAAATAACGGTACGAAGCCGAGGACTCCTCCTTGATCCGGGCCAGCAGATCAGCCAGCCGGGCCTCGCGATCGGACGCCGGCGCCTTGACATACAACAGCCGCGGCAGCCCACCCGACAGGTCGAACTCCTCCTCCAGGCCCGAGACCTGCATGCCGGGGACGAGCTGCCCGTACCGCTGCCAGTACAAGCCGATGAACACATCGGCTTGCGCCAGGTACGCCCGGTATACCTCGGACGGAGGATACGGCCGGGCCCCCGCCTCGAACATCACCGGCGTCAGCCGCAACGCCGAAACGGCACGCGACACTGCCCGCCGCTCCGCGGCCAGCTCACCCAGCGTGGAACTCACGAATACCCGCAGCCGCCGGTCCGGAGTCCGGATGACCACCTCATCCGGCGCCCGCTGGCTCACCTTTCGCCCCGGATCCGGTCCACCACGCCAGTCTGCAACCAGCCACCCCGGACAGCAAACCCGCGCAAGGACCCAACCCCTCCGCCAGCACCAGCGATCGCAGGCGCCCAAGGCGCTCCATGCGCTACCACCCGGCCACGGTCACCGGCTGCCAACTCAAGGCGACTCCCACCGCCTAGCCCCCACCGGATCCCTGCTGATATTGGGGGCCGGTCTGGAGTCGTCAAGCGTTTCATCGTCCATATGGTCCGAGGCCAGACGGCGGGCGAGGTCGTCGTACCAGCCGGTGGCCCATCCGCGAAGGCTGACGATCGCCGGGGCATCCAGGCCGTACTCAGCGAAGTCTTCGCCGGCGAACACGCCGACACCTGCCAGGTGGTCCAGGATGGTCCCCAGGTCGAGGTCCGGCTCGTGGCGGCGGGAAAGCCTGCCGCACGTGCTCGGCGATGTCCGGCAAGGGCTCGTGGTTCCCGGTGGCGAAGTCCAGATCCTGAGACGGGCGGTACAAGATCCGATGGGCCCGGAATGCGTACCCTCCGGCCAGCAACAGCCCATACTGCTCGAAGACGCTCAGGCCATCCAGCAGCACCCGCACGTGGCCAGCGGGCAGCCCGTCCAGGCTCACTGCCGGTGCGCCGGGATCAGCTCCTGTTCCCACGCCCGCCGCGCATGCGGGCCCAGTAGCCGCCCCAGCCGCGGCCACATCCTCACCAGCGACTCCCCGTGCAGGAACCGCTCAAGATCCTCGCGCTGGGCTTCGGCCAGCAGCAGCGCGTACAGCATCAGACGCTGGCGCTCATCACTCACGTCGTATGCGCGCCGGCCTGACCAGGCCACCTGCAACGGCAGCACGACCGTGCCCGTGGCTGGCCCGCTCAGGTCTTCCAGGGAAGACGGCAGGCGACGCGCGTGGCCGCTCCAGCGCGACGGCAGTCCGCGAGTCTCCATGACTCAATTATTGCCCCCACGGACACCGCAGGAAGCAGGCACGCCGAGGCCCACCGACAGCACCCTCGACCGGCCTGCCCACCGAAGGGGCAACCTGCGGATGCAGCCATACTCCGCCCAGGTTGCGATAATCACACAGGTTGTCCAGGCGGCTCCTCGAAGGAGCCGACATNNCATGGACGAGGACAACGACGGCAGGTTTCCCGACGACAGCCCGGTGCTGGTCCGCTACCCGCGAGACAAGCGGGAGGAGCAGGGTGACCGGTCGGCGTGGCCATGGCTGCCGGGCTCGATCCTAAGCCAGTGCGGCCCAGATGAGTGGCATGTGTGCGTGGATGCCTGCGAGCTGGCCGTGCTGGACGACGGCAGTCCGGCCCCGGCCGGGACGGCGGGCGGGGAACTGCGCTGCCCGTGCTGTTTCCGGGATGCCAGCGAGATCCGGCGCGTCACCGACGGGGCGCGGCGGTGATCCCCGCAGTGATCGCGGACAGCTGGTTCTTCTGGCTGGCCATCATTGACGGGCTGGCTGCGGTCTACATCCTGCCGACCGTGATCGCCATTGCCCGCCAGGTGGAAGGCCTGGGGTTGGTCATCTGCCTGAACACGATCCCGGTCGGGTGGCCTGCGGCGCTGATCCTGGCCTGCCTGATGCCGCGCAAGGAGATCAGCCACGCTCCTCAGCGCCAGCGGCCACGCGGGCGGTAGCGGCCACCGACGCGGCGACGTCGACGAGGTAGCGGCGGACGGCACGGCGATCGCGGAGAACGACTACCTGGGCGTGTACCGCGTGGCTTGTGATGAGCGGGCGGACGCGCGGCGCCATCTGCCTGCTGCTTCCGGAGCACGCCCCCATGTTTTCACCACGAAATACACATCCCTTTACCATGCTTGTACCATTAGATACGCTTCTCGTGTCAACGCGACGCTGTCTGGAGGCGGGACGGAGGTGAGGAAGCAGGAGGAGGGACACCCGGCTGACCGGCTGTCTACGGGGGCGGGCACCAGCGACTCACTGAAGCGCGGCAGTGCCCGCAGCAGAAGTAACGCCTGAAAAGGAGATGAAGTGGCAGCAAAGGGACGCACGGAACACCTCCCGCGGGGGCGGGGTGCTCTGCCTGATCCGCTCGTACGACTCTCAGTGAACCTGAGCCCAGAAGTGGCCGACGACCTGAAAGGCTACGCCAGCCAAAAGGGAATCTCTGTCACCGAAGCCGTGCGGCGGGCAATCACCATGCTGACGTTCGTGGAGGACGCGCAGGCCAGAGGGGCCTCCCTCCATATCGAAGAGAACGGAACGCTGAAGGAGATCCTGTTCCTCGGCTAACGCTCAACCATTGAGCGAAACCGTGGGCCGCGGGCCTCCGTCAGCGCCGGCAGACGGAAGGAACGAGCTGAGGATGGAATGCCGATCACCTGTCCCCGCAAGTCCGGCAGGCCGGGGCAGATCAAAGGCCGTTCGCACTCGGCGTCTATGGCCGGAAGCCTCGGCCATAGACGCCCCGGCCTTGCGGCCAGCAGCCGGCCGACCAAGCGGTCAGCACTCATCGGCCAGCACCCAGGCAGACCTAGCGCAGAAAACGGTGCCCAGCGCTGGGCGCGGCAGCACCCCGAGCATCGAGAAGGAGGACGTCACGGCCCGCAGGACCCCCGCCGGAGACCACGATGTCCGATGACGCCCGGCACACCAAGCGCCTAGACGTGACGATCAGGTACCAGGAGCTATCCGAAGACCTGGTCCCTGAGCCCGGAAAGCCAGAAACCGTGAGGCTTATTCAGCTTGCTGCATAGAAGTACAAGGCAATTACAGTTGAGATGGTCGTGGCGAATGTTGCGAGCGGCCGACGNNCCGTGATCGCGCCCGAGGAATTCGCCAGGATAAGGAAATGGCACGTCAAGCGCGTGTTCTACTTCCTCATCTGCAGTTCCGCGCTCTGCCTCGGCGCGGTAGTCCTCGCGCCCCAGCCCGCAGTTCAGGGAACCGCCCTGGGAATATGGGTAGCGTCCGCCGGTCTTGCCAGGTTCCTCCTGGCAGGTGCCTACCGCAGCCCAGCCGGACCAGAAAGGCCAACAGAATAGGTGCATAAGCCCCAGCGATACCAGGAACGCAGGCTGGCATCTCTGGGGCTTATGCTTTCCCGTCACGACGACCCGCCCGGGATATTCCAATAATC
>PLRW01000049.1 GCA_003164955.1 Actinomycetota bacterium | reverse complement strand
CGCACTCTGACTGGACACCGGACAACGTGCTGGTATCGCCCGACCGGGCCTGGCTGATCGACTGGGCCTGGCCGACCCTCGGCGCCGGCTGGACCGACCCGGCCTGCTGGATACTGCGGCTCATGGCCTCCGGCGGCCACACCGCACCCGAGGCCGAACGGCAAGCCTCCCGGCTGCCGGCGTTCAAGGACGCCGACCCGGCTCACATCGACCTGTTCGCCTCGGCGAACGTCCGGCTGTGGGCAGAGGTCGCGCAATTGAGCGCGAGCGCCTGGACGGTGAGGATGGCCCAAGCCGCGCAGTCGTGGTCCGCCTACCGCCAGGCTCGCTGAGGCCGGCTTGCGGTCTGCGGCCGGCGTCGCGCCAGTGGGGTCAGGAGAACGCGGCGGCGTGATCGGCGGCGAACTGCTCGAAGGGGCGGCCGGGGCGGCCGAGGATGGCGGGGACGTCGTCGGTGACCCATTCGGCGTCGCCGTCGGCGGTGAGGCTGAATGCCTGGGCGTTCATCTCGGCGATCTGCTCGGGGACGCCGGCGCGGATCATCGCGTCCTTGTTCTCCTGGAAGGTGAGTTCCCGGTAGGTGATGGTCCTGCCGAGGAGCTTCGACAGCACGGCGGCCACGTCGTAGTTGGAGACCAGTTCCGGGCCGGTGAGCCAGTAGGTCTTGCCGGCGTGCGGGCCGGGGGAGGCGGCGATGGCCGCGGCTACGGCGGCGACGTCGCGGGCGTCGACCATCCCGGCGCGGCCTTTGCCTGCCGCGGAGCCGAAGCTGCTGGTCGCGGCGATGGTCGGGGCCAGGGCGAGGACGTTCTGCATGTAGGCGTTGGAGCGCAGCAGCGTGTGCGGGATCCCGGCGGCGGCCAGGCCCGCCTCGATCTCGGCCTGCCCGCGCCGCCGGGCGATCGGTGAGTCGGCCGAGGCCTTGCTGGTCGCCTTGACGACGTGCGCTGCGCCGGCCCTGGCGGCGCTGGCGACGACGTTCAGTTCCTGGGCCGGGACGGCCGGGCTGACCAGCACCACCGCGCTGACGCCGGCCATCGCGGCGTCGATGCCCGCGGGGATTTCCAGGTCGCCGGAGGCGATCTCCGCCCCGGCGGCGGCCAGCGCCTTGGGTGTCGCCTTGTCCGGGTCCCGCACCAGCACTCGCACGGGCACGTCCTGCTCGCGCAGCAGCCGGGCCGCCTCGGTGCCGACCTTTCCGGCAGTCGTCACAAGAATCACGGTGGACCTCCCAGGTATCGAAAAATGAGTTTCACAACCCATTTTGACCACTCTAGACTGGGTTGTCAAACTCAGAAACCTGATACCGTGGGCGGCATGGGAAGCGAGGAGCAAGGCCGGCCGCGGCTCACCGCCAAGGGGGAGCGGACCCGCGCGCGGATCGTGGAGGCGGCTGCGCGGCTGATCTACGAGCGTGGCGTGGCGGCTACCACGCTCGATGACGTCAAGGCCGCGGCGGGGGTGAGCGGGTCGCAGATGTACCACTACTTCCCCGACAAGGACGAGCTCGTGCAGGCGGTCATCAGCTACCAGGCCGACGTCATCGCCGGGAATCAGCGGCAGGCGGACCTCGGCAGCGCCGAGGGGCTGCAAGCCTGGCGCGATATGGTGATCGCCCAGGCCAGGAGCGGGGAGGGCAAGGGCGGCTGCCCCCTCGGCTCGCTCGCCGGCCAGCTCGCGGAGACCGACCCGCACGCCCGGACCCTGCTGGCCGACGGCTTCGGGCAGTGGCAGGCCGCCATCGGCGATGACCTGCGGCGCCTGCACCGGGCCGGACGGCTCCCGGACGGCACCGACCCGGACGCCCTCGCCATCACCCTTCTCGCCACGCTCCAGGGAGGCCTTCTCCTCGCCCAGGTTCAGCGGGACACCCGCCTCCTGGAAACGGCGGTCGACACCCTCCTCCAACTCGCCCGAAGCAGCCGCCCGGATGTTCCCGCAGGCAGCGGAGTGCCCGCGCCCTAGTGTGACTGCCAGCTATAAATGACTTGCGCTCTTGCCACGTTCTGGCGCTTCGCAAGATTTCCAAGGTTCAGTTGGCGTGACTCCCAAGTTTAGTTGGCGTGCACGTGCCGTGTCATCCAACGTTCGCCCTCTCGGGGAGCGCGTGGGAGACCCGCCAATGTGGCTACCGGCACTTGAGCCAGAGCCTGAATTCTGGCGTCGCGCCCGTTGCGGTCGGTCGTGCCGGTGAACCCTGGCGTCACTTGGTTGCGGTGGACACGTCTCGATGATGTCGCCGCCGACGGTGAGCCGNNCGATCGCGGCGCACAACTACGGGACCCGCGTTCAGGGGGCCTTCCCCGGATCAGTTGGACCAGCGTTGGCGCACGGCTGCCACGACCTTGGCGAGCTGAGCGTCGAAAGCGTCAAGCTGCTCAGCTTCGGCAGCGCTCGCGACGAAGGCGTGCCGATCGCAGGCTATGCCCCCGCGCCATATCCGCTCAATGGCGCGCGTCGCGGTGATGTCCGTCAACGGGTCACCGGACACGAGGACCAGGTCCGCGCGCTGCCCGGCGGCGACACGTCCTCGGTCGGCGAGGCCGAACACTCGTG
>PLRW01000111.1 GCA_003164955.1 Actinomycetota bacterium | reverse complement strand
GGTTCGCCGACGTCGCCGCGGCCCGTGCGGCCTGGCATGCCCCGGACTGGCGCGCCGCCCGGCAGCAGGCGATCCGCGCCGAGGAGACCGAGGCCGCCTCCGTCGATGCGCAGCTCGCCGGGCCGGACCTCGACGTGCCGCCGGAGCCCGCCGCCGACCTGGCCGGCGCGCAGGAGATCGTCCGGCTCGCCGCGGAACGGCATGACGAGGCGGTCAGCCGGCACAGCCGCGCCAGCGACCGTTCGGTCACCCTGGCCGGGCTGGTTCCCCAGTTCGCGGACGGCCTGGCCGCGCGGCAGCCGCTGCGTGAGCGCGCCGAGGAGGCACGCCGGCTCGCCGACCTGGCCGCCGGGCTGGGCGCCAACACGCTGAAGATGACGCTGTCCTCGTTCGTGCTCGCCGCGCGGCTGGAAGAGGTCGCGGAGGCGGCCAGCCAGCGCCTGCTGACGATGACGGCCGGCCGTTACTCGCTGGCCCACACCGACACCCGGCGCGGTGGCGGCCGGGCCGGTCTGGGGCTGCTCGCCTGCGACACGTGGACCGGCCAGGAACGCGACACGAGCACGCTGTCCGGCGGCGAGACGTTCCTGGCCAGCCTGGCGCTCGCGCTCGGCCTGGCCGACGTGGTCACCGAGGAGGCCGCGGGCGTCACGATCGAGGCGCTGTTCGTCGACGAGGGGTTCGGCAGCCTCGATGAGGACACCCTGGAAGAGGTCATGAACGTGCTCGACGGGCTGCGCGAAGGGGGCCGGATGGTGGGCATCGTCAGCCACGTCAGCGAGCTGCGCCAGCGTATCCCCGCCCAGGTCCACGTCCGCAAGGGCCGCGCCGGCAGCTCCGTGGAACTCGTCACGCCCTAGCGCCTACCGCGCGGGCCGGGCCCGCGCGGTAGGCGGGCCCGGCGCCTGCGCGGGTGGCCCGAGCGTGTACTCCGGCGGTAACGACGGGTCGTTGCCGCCAGAGTCCATGCTGGCGTCAGCGCGCGTACTTGAGTACCAGGTCGCCGACGCGGGGGAGCGCGGCCTGGATGTGCTTGCCGGCGTTTCCGCGGACGGCACGGTACGCCTTGATGATCACGGGCCGCTCGGAAACCTGCGCCATATGGTCGGTTATCGAAAGCAGGGCCTCCGACACCTCGTCACCGCGCTTGGCCAGGTAGTCGCCGAATTCGGCGCCACCGGAGGTGGTGAAGTCCTCCCAGAACGGCTCAAGCTTGTCCACCAGCTGCGGGAGCATCTCCTCCAGCGTGCTGTTGAAGTAGCCCGGGGCGAAGCTGGTCACCGTCTTGTAGCCGAGCTTGACCGCGGCCCCGGAGACCCCGGACTTGTCCGCGACCTCCTGGTCAACGAGCGTGCGGCAGTCGACGAGCACCTTTGGCCAGGTGTCCGGTGTGAGCAGGATCTCCTGAAGCGTGGCTGCCATGGGTACCTTTCTTCTCCTTCGGCCAGATATTGCCCAGGACAGGTTTTCACACGCGTACCACTACGCGCCGGCCGTTACGGGACAACAGTGGGCCGATGGTGGTTACGGTCCGCTGGCCGGATCGGGTGCTGGCCGGATCGGGCTGGCCGGATCGGGTGGCGGCCGCCTCAGCCGGGCGAAGTGCCGTCGAAGCTGGCGAAGTACGCGGCGGCCATGTCCTTGTCGCCGTGGCCGAGGGCGGTCGCGCGGCCGAATCGTTCCGCCGCCGCCGACGCCACGTCCATGTGCAGGCCCGCCGCCTCCCCGGCCTCCTTGATGAGGCGCGCGTCCTTGCCGGCCAGCGTGACCGTGAAGCTGGGTGTGTAGTCCTCATCGAGGATGGCCCGCGCCTTCAGGTGCAGGTACGGGGAGTCCATGAGGCCGCCCGTCACCGTCTGGAGGAAGGCTTCCGGGTCCACGCCCAGCGCCTGGGCCAGCGCGACCGTTTCGCCGGCCGCGACGTTCAGCGCCGCGATCCAGCTGTTGGTGACCAGCTTGAGCCGGGTGGCCGCGCCCACCTCGTCCAGCCACACGGTCTTGCGCCCGACCGCGTCGAACACCGGCCGGACCCGCTCCCGGATGCTATGGCTGGCCTCGTCCGGCCCGGCGGCGAACACGGTGAGCTGGCCGTCGGCGGCGGGCTTGCGGGTGCCGAGCACCGGTGTGTCCAGGAACACCAGGTCGCGGTCCCGTGCGAGTTCGGCGAGCTCGTCCAGCCAGGCGAGCCCGACCGTGGAGGCCTGCGCCCAGATCTGCCCGGCGGTGAGCCCGGGGCCGGCCGCCGCCATTACCTCGAAGACGGACGGGCCGTCCGCGAGCATCGTGACGATGATGTCCGCGCCGCGGACCGCGTCGGCCGGCTCGTCACAGACGGCCGCGCCGTCGGCTTCGAGCGGTTCGGCCCGGCTCCTGGTCCGGTTCCAGACGCGCAGCGGTATCCCCGCGCGCAGCAGGTTCCGGGCCATGCCGAGTCCCATGATCCCGGTCCCCAGCAGCGCCACCGACGGCTCCGACGCAGTCTGTTCTGTCATCCGCTGACCTCACACCTTTCTGGCGGCTTCCGGAGGCCGCTGGGCGCATTCCGCCGTGCGGACCGGGCGTGTCCCGGTGGCCGCGCCGGACCGGGGCCTGCTGATGCCGGCCCGCTCGCTACCGTAGCGCCGCGCCGCCGGGCCCATCACCAGGGACGGCGCCGGGGCGTCATCACCACGGACGGCGCCGGAGGCGTCCCCTGCCCGTAGTGCCGGGCGTCCGGGCAGCAGCGTGCGGCCGGTGAGCGTCAGCCAGCCGCGGCGACAGCGGCATCCGGGGTCCATGTTCTCTGCTGCTCCTGCCGTCAGCTCACGTCGGTGCGCCCCGGCGCCTAACAGGCCAGCATCTTCTGGATCGCCTGGCGGGTGACGCCGAGCTCCCGGGCAATGTCGGCCTGGGACAGTCCCGCGTCGATCAGGCCCTGAATCAGGTCCCGTCGTTCCGAGGCGAACTGCCGCGCCAGCCGCGTGTGTTCGAGGGCCTGCGCCCGGACATCGCGGATGTGATCGAAGGTCTCGTGGTGCGCCGCAACGTTCTCGTCTGTAGCCATGCCGACATAATGACAACCCCCTGTTGTCGTTGTCAACCCCCCGTTGTCATGTACCCGGCGGCCAGCCTTGTCATCCGGGCGGATGCGCAGCGGGTCACCATAGGCATCCGTGTTTGCTAGGCGGTGACGTCCTTGGTGGCGAGGTTCGCCCACGCCGCCGCGAGGAACACCGCCACGTAGACCGCCTGAATGGCGAACCCGCGCTGAATATCCCGCCAGAAGATCGGCTGCCGGAAGAAGCCGATCCACGCCAGCCGTACCTGGTCGGCAGGTACGGCTGGATGACCGACGCCGTGTCGCCGCGCAACGTCAACACGGCGCCCCCGGCCCGCCGTCCCGCCGTCCCGCCAGGATGACGGTGGGCAGTGCCGGTTCCGGTGGCGCCGGCCAGGCAGTACCGTCCGGTCACTATTGGGTGTTTGCGGGTGTTGCCTGCATCGGCATACTTGGGTAAGTGCATCCCTCGGCCCGCTACTGCCAGTTCATCCGGTGAGGGAGGGTGTGACGAGTTCTGACGTTGCTGACCGGCGTCTGGTGCCTGTCGCCAGTTCCGAGGTGCTGGGCCTGCTCACTACCGTAAGTGTCGGGCGAATCGCGTTCAGCTATCGTGATCTACCGGCCGTTCAGCTGGTGAGCCATGTGGTCGACGGCGGAGACGTTGTCATCCGGAGCCACGGCCAGCCGCCGGTGATCTCCCCGGTGCGTACCGGGAATGTCGTTCTGGCCTATGAGGCGGACGTTTTCGACACGAGGACCTTTGCGGGCTGGAGAGTCACGGTCACCGGGAGCGCAGGCCTGATCCGCGACCCGGACGAAATTGCCCATTTCCAGTCGGTAATGGCGTCATGGCCGGTCGGTAACGGTATCGGCCAGTTCATCCGGCTTCATTCGGGGTTCATGAGTGGTTACCGTTTCCTGGGACCCGGCGGCGAGCGGCCCGCCGGGTGACGGCAGCACCCACCCCGGTCAGGGGCCGGCGCCACCAAACTAGCCCTGGCCCTGTCCGTTCCCGCCCCCGTTGCCGTTCCCGCCCCCGTTGCCGTTCCCGCCCCCGTTGCCGTTCCCTTGCCCATTGCCGGTCCCGGTGCTCGGGGTGGGGCTCACGCTAAGGGTAGGAGTAGGAGTAGGGGCGGGGGTGCTGCCCGAGCCGGTCCCGCCGGCCGAGGGCGAGCTTGCGGGGGAGTTGCTCGGGGCCGGACCCGAGCCTGCCGTCGGCCTCCCGCTGGGGGATCGGCCCGTGCCGGGGTCGGCGGACGGGTGGCCCACGGTGACCACGCCGGACTGCCCGGCCGGCTGCGCCGCGGCGATCAGCGTGATGACGGTGTGCGGCGCCACCTGACCGCTGGGCTGGACGGCCAGCACCGTCCCGGGAGACTGCCGGCGGCTGGACTCCCAGCTGATGCGGACGGGCAGGCCGAGCTGGCGCAGCTGGCGGGCGGCGGAATCGACCGGCCGGCCCAGCAGCGACGCCGCGTTCACCTTGATCGTCTCTACCGTGGCCACGCCCGGCGTCGCACGGCTGGACGGCGCCGCCGCCCCGTGACCGGGCGATCCGGACCCGGCTGTGCGCGCGATGACCAGGCCGGTGACGGCCAGCACGATGGCCATACCGCCTGCGACGGCAGCCCACCGGGTCCCGCGACCGCGGCGGGCGCGGGGCCCGGGCGGCGCGAACCCGCCCTGCTCCAGCCCCGTCCCGGGCGATCCGTCGTGACCGGGCCACCCGCCCTGACCGGGTTGTTCCAGGTCAGCAGGCGGTGCGCCGTGACCGGGTGGCAGCGCCATGGTGCCGGCCTTGGCCGGGGCGTCCCCGAAGACGCCGGGGACGCCGGTACCGGAGGCGGTGAGGCTGTCTCGCAGCTGAGCCGCCCGCGCCGCCACCTCAGCGGCGCTGGCGGGCCGCGCGGCGGGATCCTTCGCGGTCAGGTCCATGATCAGCGCGGCGACGCCGGGCGGCACGGACGCGGGCAACGGCGGCAGGGGCTGGTCCCGGTGCGCCACCGCCACCTCGATCGGCATGCCGGTGAAGGGCGGGGCGCCGGTCAGGCATTCGTAGCCGACGACACCCAGCGCGTACAGGTCGGCGGCCGTGGTCACGCCCGTCCCGTCCAGCCGTTCGGGCGCCAGGTAACCCGACGTGCCCATGATCTGCCCGGTGCTGGTCATCGGGGTGGAGTTGACCGCGTGGGAGATCCCGAAATCGGTCACCTTCACCCGGCCGTTCCGGGTCAGCAGGAGGTTGGCGGGCTTGACGTCGCGGTGCACCACGCCTGCCTGGTGGGCCGCCTCCAGCCCGGCGGCCGCGCCCGCGATGATGTGCATCGCCCAGGCGGCACCGACCGGGCCATCCGACATCAGCTGGGCGACCGACGGGCCGTCCACCAGTTCCATCACCAGGAACGGCGGGTCCGGCGGGTCCGGCTCGAGGTAGTCGTACACGCGCGCGATGTTCTCGTGGGACAGGCTGCCGGCCCGCTGCGCCTCGGTGCGGAACCGGGCCAGCGCCTGTGGATGCTGGACGTGGTCGGCCAGCAGCAGCTTGACCGCGACGGGCCGGGCCAGGAGGGTATCCGTGGCCCGCCACACCTCGCCGAAGCCACCGATGGCGATCACTTCGTCGAGCTGGTAGCGCCCGGCGACGAGGACGGAGCTGGTCATTGTCATCGCCTAGCGACAGTACCCGCTCACCCGGCTTCTATCCCTGCCCGGCGCTTGTTCCGGACAAAGTTACACAATAGGTAATTAACGGAGCTTTGGCGGGAGCCGTGATGGCCGAGAACGTGACCGATGACCCGGGGAAGATGCGTTACGAGATCCACGAGGACGGTGAGGTGGCCGGGTACATCACCTACAGCCGTGAGGGGAAAACGATCATCTTCCTGCATACGGAGACGGATCCCCGGTACCGGGGTGAGGGCCTGGGCGGCCGCCTGGTGCAGGCCAGCCTCGACGACGCCCGGAAGCGGGGGCTCGGCGTGCTGCCGTACTGCCCGTTCGTGCGGGACTGGATCGCCGGCCACCCCGAATACGCCGATCTCGTTGCCGCCGCGCAGCGCGCCGGGTTCGGCCTGTGATCCCGCCCCCGGTTATCTGACGAGCGAGGTGCCGTCCGCACCCCGAAGGTACGGACGGCACCTCTGGCTGGTGCCTGAAACAGACCGCCCTTACTGGTCGGCCGGCGCGGTCACGGCCCGAAGACCTCCAGTTCGGAGACCTGGGCGCCGTTCTGCACGCTGTTGGCGGTGAAGGACAGCTGCACGTACTGGGCCTTGGTCCCCGACGGCAGGCCGATGGTGACCGTGTTACCGGTCGAGGGGTTGAAGGTGTACGTCGCCGAGCCCACCAGGGTGGAGTAGGTGGAGCCGTCGGTCGAGCCGAGCACCGACAGCGTCTGGGTCCGGGTGTTCCACGCCGACGACGGGGGCAGGTCCAGGACCACGGAGGTCAGCGGGTCCGAGGCGCCCAGGTTCACCGTGAGGGTGGTGGGCCACACGCCGTTCGTGCCCTCCCAGTAGGTGCTGGTGTTCCCGTCGTTCGCGTTCGAGGGCACATAGTTCTGGGTGTAGCTGGACGCGGTGATGGGAGCACCCGCGGCCAGGTTCGTGCTCCCGCCGCTGCTGCTGGTCCCGGTGCCGGTCAGGGCCACGGTGAGCGAGGGGTTGGTCGCGTTGCTGGCCACCGTCAGGTTCGCCGACGAGGCGCCGGTCGCGGTGGGCGTATAGCTCACGCTCACCGTGCAGGACCCGCCCGCCGCGATCGAGCTGCCGCAGGTATTGGTCTGCGTGAACGGGGCGCCCGCCGACACCGAGGACACGCTCGCCGCCGCGCTGCCGGTGTTGGTCACCGTGACGGTCTGCGGTCCGCCGGTCGAGCCCACCGCCACACTGCCGAACGACAGCGAGGTGGGGGCGGCCGTCAGTGTCGCGCTGCCCCCGCCGCCCGAGGTGGTCCCGGTGCCGGACAGGCTGACGGTGTTCGTCGTCCCGCCCGCGTTGACGGTCAGCGTCCCGGTGCGGGAGCCGGTGGCGGTCGGGGTGAACGTCACGGCTACCGTGCACGACCCGCCCGCCGCGATCGACGACCCGCAGGTGCTGGTCTCCGCGAAGTCGCCGCTGGCGGAGATAGCCGAGACCGGAGCGGCCGAGCCGGTCGGGTTGGAGACCGTCACGCTCTGCGCGCTGCTGGTCGAGCCGGTCGCGACCGAGCCGAAGTTCAGCGCGCTCGGCGCGACCGTCACGCCGGAGTTGGGATAGGGCGGGTAGACCGGGGTGGGCCAGCCGTTGCACTGCGTCGGGGTGATGCCGGAGTTGCCGCCTCCGTCGGTGATCGTGAAGCCGGTGCCCTCGCAGCTGTAGCTCGGCGCGTTGCCCGCGTTGGCCTGTGCGACGCCGGTCGCCACGACGTTGGTGGCCGTCGCCGTTCCGGGATCCTGCTCCTGCAGGGCGAAGGTGCCGGTGCCGGCGATGGTCACGTTGTTGAGGTTGACCCCGTTGACCTCGCCCTCGACCCATTGGATCGCCTCGAACGGGCTCTGCTCGATCAGCGCGTTGGTCACGTTGATCGGGCCGGTGACCGTGCCCTGTTCACCGTCGAACCACAAGGCGCCCACGCCGAACTGCCAGTTCGGGTCGAGGTCACCGTCCCGGATCATGGTGTTGTTGGAGATCGTGGTCGTGCCGACCGGGGTGGACGAGAAGCGCTGTCCCACCTGGATGCCGCCGCCCTGGGTGATACCCGTGTCGACCACCAGGTTGCCGTTGACGGTGTTGTCGTGCCCGCCGTAGATCGCGATGCCGTTGGCGAGCTGCTGTAGCTGCACGGTGTTGTCGGAGATCGTGTCGTTCGCGTCGGCGCCGATGCTGGAGTCCGCCCAGAGCGCGATGCCGTCGTCGCCGGTGTTGCGGATGTCGCTGCCGGTGACGGTCGAGTTGGTGACGCCGCCGTGCAGGTTGATGCCGTCCGCCGTGGTGTCCCGGATGCGCATGCCGCTGAATGTCACGCTGTCCATCGGCCCGTCCATCCAGGCGCCGACCTTCATGTGCTCGATCCAGATGTTCGACACGGTCGAATCGGTCATCGCGCCGCCGATGCCGTTGACCTGGGCGCTGTCGTCACGCTCCTGGACGTTGCCGAAGATCGCGAAGTTCTCCAGGTGCACGTTGGTGCTCGCCGGCAGGGAGTTGGTCGGTGTCCCGTTGCCGTAGAAGCCGGGGGCCGTGCCGGTGACGGTCGAGTACCACATGCCGGCCCCCGCGACCGTCACGTCGCTGACCATGATGTGGCCGGGGATGTCGTACGTGCCCGGCGGGATCCACACCGTGCCGCCCGCCCCGGCCGCCGTGATCGCGGCGTTGAACGCGCTGGTGGAGTCGTTCACGCCGGTCGGGTCGGCGCCCTCGCCGGTGACCGACACCGAGCCCGCGGGCTGGCTCAGCGGCGCGGCGACCTGCTCGAAGTCGGCGAAGTCGATCGTGTACGACGACGCGGTGTCCTCGGAGTCGACCTGCAGCTTGAACGTCGTGCCGGCCGGATAGGACGTCGAGAACAGGCGGTGCACCTCGTCGTAGAAGTGGTGCGGGTTGCCGCTGCTCGGCGTATTGGTGAACGGGTAGCTGCCGTAGTACCAGCTGTACGCGTTGGTCAGGGTGAAGTCGGTCTGCTTGGTGCCGTTGATGTACAGCGACAGCGGAGCGGTGTAGACCGACCCATCCGAGCTGTCCGGGATGCTGTAGCGGAAGTCGATCGAGTTGGTCGCCACCGGCGTGGTGAACGTGACGTACTGGCCGGAGCCCGTGCCCTGCAGGGTCACCGCCTTGCGCCCGGAGGCCTCGTCGGCCAGCTGGCCCTGGGTGTAGCTCGGGCCGATGACCGTCCCGTTGGTGGCGGAGCTCTCCGCCTGCACTTCGGCGTACGGCAGGCTCGCGCCGCTGCCGCCCGTCGCCGCCGCCGACGCCGGCTGGACCGCGACGGCGGCCACGCCCGCGGCGGCCAGCGACGCGGTGCCGACGGCCAGGGCGAGGGCCCGTCTCAGATCTCGGATGGAGTGGAACACCGTTGCTCCTCTCGATGCGGAGATGCCGGGCCTCAGCCGGCGGCGCCGCGGTAAGCGGGGGGGAATGGAGGAGTGGAACAGAAAGGGGATGCACACGGGACGGTAATCTTCCCGACACCATAACGCAATATCCAGACACAAAACTGATAGAAACATACGTGTTCCCGCAAGATCCAGGACGACACGACGGGAGAGGACGGGACCCGACAGCTGGAGGGCAAGATCAGACACCGCCCCGCCGGCCCTGGCGCCGGGCGGCCCCTCTCGCCCGCTGGCGGGCCCTCAATTCCTTGATCGCGCCGGTCTTCCGCATATCCGGGCTGTTGCGGAATCGGCGTGCTGGCCTGCCGTTGGCGGGAGTCCCACAAGACGCAGGTGCCCCACTGGTGCCTTCCCTGGGGAGAGTTCCCGCATGTGTGACGACTTTTCCGCAAATATTGCGGAAAAGTCGTCACAGATCCGCTGGGTCCATGCAGGCGCGGGGGCTGCCGGGTACGGCGGGCGACTGATGGAGTCAGGCGGCTTTCGTCCAGCGCCCGGAGCGGGCCGCGTCTGTCGCCGTGGTCCCCGTGCTTCCCATGGTCCCCGTGAGTTTGGCCTGCAGGAACTGCCCGGTGCGCGACTCCGCGACCGAGGCCACCTGCTCCGGGGTCCCCTCGGCGACGACCGTTCCGCCGTCCGGGCCGCCCTCCGGGCCCAGGTCGATGACCCAGTCGGCTGTCTTGATCACGTCGAGGTTGTGCTCGATGACCAGCACGGTGTTGCCCATGTCGACCAGCGAGTGCAGGACGCCGAGCAGCTTGCGCACGTCTTCGGGGTGCAGGCCGGTCGTCGGCTCGTCGAGCAGGTACATGGTGCGGCCGGTGGAACGCTTCTGCAGTTCGGCCGCCAGCTTGACGCGCTGGGCCTCCCCGCCGGACAGCGCCGGCGCCGGCTGGCCCAGGCGCACGTACCCGAGACCGACCTGGACCAGCGCCCGCAGCCGCCGGGAGATCCGGTCCACCGGGCCGAAGAACTCCGCGGCGTCGGCGATCGGCATGTCGAGGACCTCGCTGATCGTCTTGCCCTTGTAGCGCACCTCGAGCGTCTCGCGGTTGTACCGCGCGCCGTGGCACACCTCGCACGGGACGTACACGTCCGGCAGGAAGTCCATCCCGATCCGGACGGTGCCGTCACCCGCGCAGGTCTCGCACCGGCCGCCCTTCACGTTGAAGGAGAACCGGCCCGGCTGGTAGCCGCGGACCTTCGCCGCCGTGGTCCCGGCGAACAGCTCGCGGATGTAGTCGAACACGCCGGTGTACGTCGCCGGATTCGACCGCGGGGTCCGCCCGATCGGCGACTGATCGACGCGGACCACCTTGTCGAGCTCGCCGATGCCGGTCACCCGCGCATGACGGCCCCTAGCCGGGTTCGTTCCGTTAATTTGGCTGGCCAGGGCGGGGTAGACGATGTCGCTGACCAGCGATGATTTGCCGGATCCGGACACCCCGGTCACCGCGACGAAGCGGCCGAGCGGGATCGCGACGTCGATGCCGCGCAGGTTGTGCTCACGCGCGCCCTCGACGACCAGCTCGTAGCCCTCCCGGCGCGGCCGGCGGGTGGCCGGGACCTCGACACCCGCGCGCCCGGACAGGTACGCGCCGGTGATCGACTCCGCCGAGTTCTTCAGGTCCTCGACCGTGCCGCTGACCACGACCTGGCCGCCGTGCTCGCCGGCCTGCGGGCCGATGTCGACCACCCAGTCCGCGGCCGCGATCGTGTCCTCGTCGTGCTCGACGACGATCAGCGTGTTCCCGAGGTCGCGCAGCCGGGTCAGCGTCTCGATAAGCCGCTGGTTGTCCCGCTGGTGCAGGCCGATCGACGGCTCGTCCAGCACGTACAGCACGCCGGTCAGGCCGGATCCGATCTGCGTCGCGAGCCGGATCCGCTGCGCCTCGCCCCCGGCCAGCGTCGCGGCCGGCCGGTCCAGCGACAGGTAACCCAGCCCGACGTCGGCCAGGAAGCCCAGCCGCGCCCGGATCTCACTCAACGGCCGCGCGGCGATCAGTTCCTCGCGCGGGGTCAGCGGTAGGTCCCGCAGCCAGGCCGCGACCTCCGTGATCGGCTCCGCCGCCAGGTCCGCGATCGACCGGCCGCCCACCGTCACGGCCAGGATCTCCGGCGCCAGCCGCGCCCCGCCGCACGCCGGGCACGGCGCCGTGCGCATGAACGCCTCGTACGTCTCCCGCGCCCCGTCCGTCTCTGCCTCGGCGTAGCGCCGCTTGATCCACGGCAATACACCTTCGAAACGGACGTAGTAGGACCGTTCCCGGCCGGCCCGGGTCTGGTAGCTGACGTGGACGTGATCACCGGTACCGTGCAGCACGGCCTGCCGCGCCGCGCCCGGCAGTTCGTCCCACGGCGTGTCCATGCTGAAGCCGCCCGCGCCGGCTGTGGCCCGCAGCAGCCGCTGGAAGTACTCGCGTTCCTTCCAGCCGGCCCAGGGCGCGATCGCCGCGCGCGCCAGCGACAGGCGCCCGTCCGGGACGATCAGGTCCGGGTCCACCTCGCGGCGGGTGCCCAGGCCGTCACAGCCCGGGCATGCACCGAACGGCGAGCTGAACGAAAACGACCGCGGCTCGAGCTCGCCGATCGTCATCGGATGGCCGTTCGGGCAGGCCAGGCGTTCGCTGTAACGATGCTCGCGATCCGGGTCACCGTCGGCCCGGTCCACGAAACTGGCCGTCATCCGGCCGTCCGCGAGCCTCAGCGCGGTCTCCACCGAATCGGTCAGCCGGGCCCGGCTCGCCGCCTTCACCGTCAGCCGGTCGACGACGACCTCGATCGTGTGCGGGTCCTCGTCGCTTAGTTCCGGCACCTCGGTCAGCGAGTACACGGTCCCGTCGACCCGGACCCGGGCGTACCCCTTGGCCCGCAGGTCACCGAACACCCCCGCGTATCCGCCCTCGTTAACGCCGCGAACCCCGCTGGCCCCGTGGGCCTTGTAAGCCCCNNAGCCCCACTAGCCTCGTGAGCCCAACTAGCCTCGTGAGCCTTAATGGCATCGCGAGCCCCACTAGCCTTGTGAACCCTGCTGGCCTTGTTGGCCTCATGAGCCCCGTTGGCCCCGTTGTCCGGGAACACCGGCGCGAGGACGTGGAACCGGGCCCCTTCGGGCTGGCTCAGCAGGTCATCGACGATCTGCTGCGGCGTCCGCCGGTTGACCGGCTCGCCGCACACCGGGCAGTGCGGCTGCCCGATCCGCGCCCAGAGCAGGCGCAGGAAGTCATAGATCTCGGTGATCGTGCCGACCGTCGACCGCGGGCCGGCCGAGGCCGGCTTCTGGCCGATCGACACCGCTGGCCGCAGGCCCTCGATGGCGTCCACGTCCGGCTTGTCCAGCTGCCCGAGGAACTGCCGCGCGTACGTCGAAAGCGACTCAACGTAGCGGCGCTGGCCCTCGGCGAAGATCGTGTCGAACGCGAGGCTCGACTTCCCCGACCCGGACAGCCCGGTGAACACGATCATCGCGTCGCGGGGCAGGTCGAGATGGACGTCCTTGAGGTTGTGCTCGCGGGCACCCCGGACAATCAGGCGGTTCTTCACATCCAGCTTTCCGGCGCCCTACGGCGCCCACCTAGGTCTCTAATCAAGACTTAGTTGGAACACCTCCGCTCAGCCGTCTGTTCCGTCCGTGGGCGGCCCGGGGACGGCCCTCCGGCACGGCGAACCGCCGGGCCCTCGGTGGGATGGGAGGGAAGCTGGCACACCTAATCCCCGGCCCCAGCGGGAGCGGCCGCTTCCGCCGCTACCGCGGCCGCTAAGAGAACCACCGCTTCCCCGGCCGCTCCGTGATCCTCCGCTACCCAAGCCAATCAGAGATCGGCCCGCTCCCAGGCCGCGTGGTTATGACGGCAATCGATGAGGCGCGGCGGCCCCCTATGGTCCTGCGCGGTTAACCGTGGCGGGCGGTAGTCCACACCCGGCCGCCGAACACGGATTCCGCGGGACCTCCGCTGGGGCAGAAAGCGCCGGGTTGCCCACCAGCGGGCCGGTCACGAACCCGCACCTTAACGGGAAGCGCGGCGCTGACGGAAGGAGCGGCATCCGCTGGTCATCTCACGGGCGCCGGGCGGCCCAGACGGTCTTCTCGGCGCGGACGGTGAGGTCGTCGCGCCGCAGGACGCCGTCCGGTCCATCGCCGCTGATCAGTGTGTCGAGCGCGGCTAGGTCGGCGGTGCTCAGGCGGTCGTCGAGGCCGGATCGTATGCGCCGCAGGGACGCCCGAGCGTAACGGCCGGTGGCCGTGGGCAGCGGGGGAGTGAGGACGATGTCGAAGGTCCGCTCGGCCTCGATGGTGAAGCCGGCCTTGCTCAGCAGTGCGCCCCAGTCCGAGCCCATGTGCGGCACCTCCTCGGCCCGGATTCCGGCCATCACGTCGTGGCAGCGTGCTTCGAGCCCGGAGCTCCCGTGGTCGGCGTCGGCCAGGAAGCGCGGGAAGGAGTCAATCTCCGCTGCCACCAGCAGCCCGCCCGGGCGTACCGTGGCGAAGATTTCGCCGAGAGCACGGTCCGGATCGGCCATGTGGTGCAGGGAACTGGACGCCCACGCCAGGTCCACGGGGCCGAAGACCGGCCAGGCCGCATCCAGGTCGGCTTCCACGGTCCGTACCCGGTCGGCCACTCCGAGGTCACGGGTCTTTTCCCGGAGGCGGGCCAGCAGGTACGCGGACTTGTCCACCGCGATCACCTCGGCTCCCTCGAAGCGCTGGGCCAGGGCCAGGGCGCCGGCGCCGGTTCCGCTGCCCAGGTCGAGGATCCGCTGGTGCGGGCCCCCGGCGGCCAGATCGTGTACCCAGGCAGTGACCTCGGACAGGTAGGAAAACAGGACCTCGGCGTCCAGGTCCAGCAGCTCGGCCATGGCCGTCTCGTCGGCCTCCCCGGTCCCGTGGGCGTGGGCGTGGGCGTGGTCCGGGCCGGCCCCGGTTTTGGTGTGACCCGGACCTGCCCCGGTGCCCTCGGCCGCCTCGTGACTACGGGTGGCGGACTGGTGGTGATGATCAGCGTTTCCCATGGCCCGACCCTACGTCATCCTTGCGATAATGGCATAGTCTCTTGCGTATGACGCAAGACGGTGACCTGGATAACCTGGTCCGGCAGCGGATCAAGGGCCTGCGCGCGGCCCTTGGCTGGTCGCTGGATGACTTGGCGGCCCGTTGCTACCTGAGCCCGTCCACGCTCAGCCGAATCGAGACCGGACATCGGCGGATGGCTCTTGACCAGCTGGTCCCGATTGCCCGGGCGCTGGGGACTACCCTCGATCAGCTGGTGGAGTCAGCCGGCGACGATGACGTGGTGATCAGGCCGCAGCGCGATGAGGCGCGCGGGAGGACCACCTGGATGCTGACCCGTGAGCCTGGGCCGCACGGCATATCCGTGGCCAGGATGCACGTCACTCGGCCGGCGCCCCGGCGCGGCCCCGACGTGATGCGGGTCCATCCCGGCCGGGACTGGTTCACGGTCCTGTCCGGGACCGTCAAGCTGCTGCTGGGCGAGCGGACGATCCTGGTCGAGGCCGGCCAGGCGGCGGAGTTCTCCACCATGATCCCGCACGCCTTCGGGGCCCACGATGGTCCCGCGGACATCCTGTGCATCTTCGACCACGACGGCCAGCGCACCCACCTGCACCCCGCCGATGGCTAGGACCGGGGCGTGAAGCGCCCTTCGCCGTTCCCGCGCCGCCGAGGTTGCCGCGTCCTGGACGTAGCCAGGGATCCGCGGCGAGAGAAGCGCCCCGAATCCCTGCCGTCGGCTCAAGCCCGCTGGCCGTCAGCCTCCGGCGGCCTTCCGGACCGCGTCCCTGATTGGCGCGTCGCCGCCGGTGAGCTCCAGCGTCCGCCCGGCCGTGCCCGGCTCGTCCAGCAGGCCCACCAGCACGGCGGCTACGTCGTCACGTGTGACCGCCCCGCGTCCCGTGCTCTCCGCGAGGTTCACCCGCCCGGTGCCCGGGTCGTTGGTCAGCGGCCCCGGCCGCAGGATGGTCGAGTCGAGCCCGGTCCGCGCGCGGACGTCGGCGTCCGCTGCCCCCTTGGCCCGCAAGTAAGCGGCGAAGACCGGATCGGTGCCTTCCGGGGGATCGCGGTCGACCCCCACGCTGGAGACGACGAGGAACCGCCGGACTCCCGCCGCCTCGGCCGCGTCCGCCAGTAGCGAGCACGCCTGCCGGTCCACCGTGTCCTTGCGCTCAGCTCCGCTGCCCGGCCCCGCGCCCGCCGCGAAGACGGCCGCGTCCGCCCCCTGCAAGAGCCGTTCGACCTCCCCGGGCGCCGCCGATTCCAGGTCGCAGACCGCCGGCTCGGCGCCCGCCGCCCGCAGATCGCCCGCCTGCTCGGGCTTGCGGATGATGCCCGTCACGTCGTCCCCGCGCCCGGCGAGCAGCCGCTCTAGCCGCAGCGCGATCTGGCCGTGTCCGCCCGCGATGACAATGCGCATACCGCCGACCGTACGCCCGCGCTCAGCTAACGCGCCTCCCCGGGGCGCACGCTCATCCCGCGGCCTCCGGGGGAACGGGGATGACGGTGACCATCGGGCCGTCACCGGATAGGTCGATACGAGAGAAGGCCGTGCCGGGAACCCCGTGGAACACCTGCGTGCTGGTGGTGTCGGCCAGGTACGCGGAGGCGGGGGAGACCCACACCGGGATCGACCCGAGTGTGCCGAGGGCCGCGTGGTGGGTGTGCCCGCACACGACGATCCGCACATCGGAGCCCGCGATAACGTCGCGCAGGCGTTCCGGGTCGCGCAGGCTCATCTCCGCCATCGGCCGGATCGGCGACGGGATCGGTGGGTGGTGCAGGGCCACGACCGTGCCTTCGGGGGCGGCCGTCCCGAGCTCGGACTTTAGGTAGCCGAGCGTCTGATCGTCCAGGACCCCGTGATCCTCGCCGGGGACCGTGGAGTCCAGCGCGATGATGCGCAAGCCACCCCGCCAGTGGGTCTGGTTGATGGGGCCGCCGCCCGTGCCGCCGGGGCCCGGGCCTGTGCCACCGAGGAGCTGGCGGCGGAAGGTGTCCCGGTCGTCATGGTTGCCGGGCACGTAGATGATGCCCGCGCCGCTCCTCGTCGCAGCGTCGGCGATGATCCGCGCGAGGTTGTCGTAGCAGGCGGCCTCGCCCCTATCCGCCAGGTCACCGGTCAGGAGGAAGATGTCGGGCCGGATACCGGCCACATCCAGCAGGCGAAGCCCCCGCAGGAGGTTGTCCCCGGGCCGGACACCCGGCGCGAGCGATCCCGTGGTGGTCAGATGCACATCGGAAATCTGCACCATCAGGCAAGCAGCCAAGGCGAACCCTTCCGGGAACATCGCGGGCGTCCCCTCCCGAAACGACCCTCGCGGAACCAGATTCCTCAGTCAATGACGTACGGAAAGTTAATCCGGAGTTCAGCGCGAGGCCCTGCACCGGCCGTGCTGAGCAGCGCTGATGCCAGGTTCCCCGATGGTGAGCGCGCCGGGGGGCTAGAGTTCTGCCCTATTGCGGACGCCGTTTGCTCCTGCCCTGCGGAGCATCGCAGGAAGGGACGGGCGCTGGATGCTGTCGGTCAGCTGGGACACCATACGGCTGTTCCTGCATATCGTCGCGGCCACCATTTGGGTGGGGGGCCAGTTCACGCTGGCCGCCCTGGTGCCGGCACTGCGGCGGTTCGGCGCCGACGTCACGCGGGCGGCGGCCCGGCGGTTCAACTACGTCGCCTGGAGCGCGTTCGCCGTTCTCATCATCACCGGGGTGTGGAACATCGCCGCGCTCTCCCCGCATGACCGCCACACCTCCGCATACCAGGCCACGCTGATGGCCAAGCTCGCCGTGGTGGTCGTCTCCGGTGTCGCCGCGTTCCTGCACGCGCGGTCCCGGCGCACCGTCTGGATCGCGATCTTCGGCGCACTGACCGCGCTCAGCGCACTGGGCGCGGTCTTCCTGGGGGTCTTGCTGGCTGGTTAGCTGGTTGGTTGGTTGGTTGGCCAGCCGCCACCACGAACGCCGAATAGTCGCTTGGCGAATACCAGGTAGACCACGGTCGCCGGATTGATCGCCAGGGTGACGATCTTCACCGCCGACTTGTCCCCGTGTGCGGCCCAGTTCCCGTGTGGGCCTGTGCGGCCTGTTCCCGTGCGCGGCCTGTTCCTGTCTTCCGCCAAGGCCGCGACCCTTGCCGAACCCGTGCCGTCGCTGACGCAAATGTATTGGTGTTCGATAGTTTGTTCGAGTATACTGCTATGTAAAAGCATCCATGGACATAGGCGGGAGTTATGCCGGACGAGCCGTCTGCGGGCCGCGAGCCGCGCGGGGACAGCACGCCACCTGAGGGCGGTGCGTCCGCGGGCGGTGCTCCTGTGGGGGGTGGCGGGGGGACGCCGGAGTTCCTGGAGGCGGGGTTTTTCCCGCGCGGGGCGGGCGTCCCGGCCCCCGGGCGGGCGCGGGGTTCCCGGCGCGGCAGCGGGTTCGCGGCCGGTGAGGTGCTGGACGCGTCGCTGCCGGGGCCGGCGCTGGCCGGGTCCGCTGATGCGGTCACCTGGACCGGGCAGGGGTATGCGGGGATCGATGATGACGAGCTGATCGGTGTCCTGGTCGCCTGGCAGAAAACCGAGGCCTGGGCCGCGGCCGGGCGGCTGTCGGCGGTCGCGGAGCTGATCCGCCGCCGCCCGGTGCCCCGGTCCGGTGCTCCCCGCGGCCCCGGCGGCCCCGAAGACGTGCTCGCCTCCGACGCCCTCCCCGGTCCGGGCCGCACCGGTGCTCCCCGCGGCCGGGAAGATGCGGGCGGCCCCCGTCCCGGCACCCCCCGTCCCGGCGGTCCGGGTCCTGTCGGCTCCGGTCCCGGCGGTCCGAGTCCCGATAGCCCCGGTCTCGGCGGTCCGGGTCCTGACGGCTCCAGTCCCGGCGGTCCCCGTCCTGACAGCCCCCGGCGCAGCGGTCCGGGTCCTGTCGGCTCTGATCCCGGCGGTTCCCGTCCTGACAGCCTCCGTCCTGACAGCCCCCGTTCCGGTGCTCCCCGCGGCCCCGGCGGCCCCGAAGACGTGCTCGCCTCCGACGCCTTCCCTGGTCGGGGCCGCACCGGTGCTCCCCGCGGCCGGGAAGATGCGGGCGGCTCCCGTCCCGGCAGCCCCCGTCCCGGCGGTCCGGGTCCTGTCGGCTCTGATCCCGGCGGTTCCCGTCCTGACAGTCCCCGTCCTGACAGCCCCCGTCCCGGCGGTCCGGGTCCTGACGGTTCCTGTCCTGACAGCCTCCGTCCTGGCGGTCCCGGCCCCGAGGGCGGTGCCGGGCCGGCTCGTATCCCGGCCGGGTGGGGGAAGTTCTGCGCTGATGAGCTCGCCGTCGCGCTGGCCAGTTCCCGGCGGGCGGCCGAGCGGATGCTGGCCCTGGCCCATGACCTGGCGGACCGGCTGCCGCTGACCGCCCGCGCCCTGCGCGAGGGCGTCATCGACGGCTATAAGGCGCAGATTATCGCCGAGGCGACCCGGGTGCTGGACGACGCCGCCGCGGCCGCCGCCGAAGCCCTCGTACTCCCCGGCATCGCGGGAAAGACACCGGGCCAGATCCGTGCCGCGATCGGCCGCGCCGTGCTGAAAGCCGATCCGGGTGCGGCCCGCGAACGGCGGGAGCAGGCGCAAAAAGACGCCCGGGTGGAACTGTGGCGCGAAGACGCCGGGACCGCCGCGATCTGCGGGTTCGGGCTGCCCCCCGATGAGGCGCTGGCCGCCGACCAGTCGATCAGCACCCGCGCCATCGACCTCAAAGCCGCCGGCGTCCCCGGCACCATGGACCAGCTAAGGGTCCGCGCCTACCTTGATGCCCTCCTCGGCAAAGACACCCGCCCCGCCCAGGACCAGCAGGCAGCCGCCCAGCCCCCGCCCGGACCCGGCGAGAAGCCTCAGCCCGGGCCTGGCGGGCAGGGTCAGCCCGGGCCTGGCGGGCAGGGTCAGCCCGGGCCTGGCGGGCAGGGTCAGGGCGAGCAGACAGGCAACCGAACCGGGAAAGCCGCCAGAACCACTGGCCACCACCGGGCCAGGGAAGGTGGCGGCGATCAGGGTCCGGCCGGAAAACACGGCTCGACCGGAGGGAACGGCCCAGGCCGGCCCGGTCAGGCGGCCGGGACCGCGGCGCGGATCAACCTGACCGTTCCCCTGGCCACCCTGCTCGGCCTGGCCGACAATCCTGGCGAAGCCACCGGGTTCGGCCCCCTGGATGCGGACCTGGCCCGCGCCATGACCTCCGCAGCCGCCGGCAATCCGGCCACCACCTGGTGCGTGACCCTCACTGACCAGCACGGCCATCCCGCCGGCCACGGATGCGCCCGCCCCGCCCGGCCTGGACGCCAAGCCCGGCGAGGGTCCACGCCAAAGACCGGCTCCGACCCCAGCGCACCCAGCCGTCCCGCCAGCCCACCGGGCACCAGCCCATCAGATACCAGCCCATCAGACACCGGGCCACCCGGCGGTACCGGGCCACCCGGCGGTACCGGGCCACCCGGCGGTACCGGGTCACCCGGCGGGTACGGGACCTGGCGGCTGCGGCCCGTCCCCGGCGGCCCGGACCTGACCGTGGACCTGGAACCTATCGCGGTCACCGATTGTGACCACCGGCGCGAAACCGGCGCGCACGATCCGAGCGACCGGCTCCGCCACCTGGTCGAGATCCGGGACGGGGAATGCACGTGGCCGCCCTGCCGGCGAGCCGCCCGGCGCTGCGATTTCGAACATGCGATCCCCTGGGAACAAGGCGGGAAAACCTGCGCATGCAACGCAGGCCCCCGCTGTCGTCATCACCACCACCAGAAACAAGCCCCCGGCTGGCGGCTGGAGCAGCACCTGCCCGGCTACCACACATGGACCACCCCCAGCGGCCGGCAGTACACCACGGGGCCCACCACCTACCCCATCTGAGGTGCCCCGAAGGGGCCTGGTCCGCCGCCTTTGCGCCTTGACAGCCCGGATGCTCGCGAGTCAGGCCAGCGTGAGCGGTTTCCCGAACACGACGGCGAGAACCACGAGCGCGCCGGCCCCGGCAAGCAGGGTTTCCGCCAGCACGCTGTTGCCGCCGCTCTGCCCGCCCGAGGACAGGATGCTGGCCCCGGTAACGCGGATCGCCGCCTCGGTGCACGACCACCTGGAGAGCCTGGACCCTTAGCGAAGCGCGGCGCCCGCCCCGGTCCGGGCGGGCGCGCGCCATTCGCGGCCGCCTACGTCACGGGCGGCGATCCCACGGGGGCCGGCTGGTCATGCGGATGGGGTGTCGAAGTAGTGGCCCTTGCCGAGGTCCTCGATGAGCCCGGGATGAACCGGCTGCCACCCCATCAGCTCGCGGGTCAGTGCGCTCGAGGCCGGGCTGTCGAGGCCGAGGAAGCCGGCCAGCCACGTGAAGTGCCCGGGTGCATCCTCGGGAGCGATGGAGACCACTGGCACGTTCAGCTGGCGGCCTATCACCTCGGCGATGTCGCGGACCGGCACGCCCTCGTCGGCGACCGCGTGCAGCGTCGATCCCGCCGGCGCCTTCTCCACCGCCAGGCGGAAGAGGAGCGCCGAATCGAGTCGGTGCACCGCGGGCCAGCGGTTGGTCCCGTCGCCGATGTAGCCGGATACGCCCTTGTCGCGGGCGATGCTGACCAGGGTCGCCATAAAGCCATTGTCCCCGTCGCCGTGATTCGTCGGAGGGAGCCGCATGATCGACGAGCGGACGCCGCGGGCAGCGAAGGAGAGCACCAGCTCGGCAGTGGCATGCCGAGTCTGCGGGCCGGTGCCGTGAGCGGCCAGAGCCGGGTCGGCTTCATGCCCGTCCCGTTCGGTCGCCACCCGCCCGGGAGTGAGCCCGAGCAGCCCGGAGGCGAGGACAAACGGCCGGCCAGAACCGGCCAGCGCCTCGCCGAAGGTCTCGACGGCGCGGCGGTCCGCGTCGGCCGCGCCCTGGAAGTCCCCCGAGAACGCCAGGTCGTGCTTGAACGCGAGGTGGATCACGCCGTCCGACGCGTCAGCGGCCGCGCGCAGGCCGTCGAGGTCGTCGAGCGTGCCGCGGTGCACCTCGGCCCCGGCGGCGGTGAGGGCAGCGGCCGAGGCGTCCGAGCGGGCGAGCCCGACCACTTGGTGGCCTGCGCCGATGAGCTCGGGAACGACGGCGGAGCCGATCCAGCCGGACGCGCCGGTAACGAACACACGCATGAAAGGACCTCCAGGTGCGTGGCTGTCCTCGCGTAGAGGTGAAACGCGGGGGCAACCTGATGTCAGTTGCTGTCATCACTGTAGCACGTGATGTCAGCGGCTGCCATCAAGTGCGATTGTGGCAGGCAAATGATCACCGACCGGGGCCGGGCGCGACGTCGGCCCTAGTCCTCTAGCGCGACGCCGGATTAGCGCGACGCCGGAGCCGGGCGCGACGTCGGGGCCGGGCGCGACGTTCGGGTTCTAAGGTGGCGGGCCAGTGCCGGAAGCGCCTGGGCCGCGAGCGGGCGACGATGTCCTCGTGCAGGAAGCGCTCGACCACCGGCGCCAGCTCCGCGGCCTCGGTGACCAGCCCGAGATGGCCGCCGCTGAAGACGTGCAGGCGCGAGTCCGGGATGAGCCGGTGCATCAGGTGGGCGTTGGCCAGCGGGATGATCGGGTCGTCGTCCCCGGACATGATGAGCGTCGGCTGCCGCAGGAAAGGCAGGAACGGCAGGCTGGTCCAGCCGGCCGAGGCGGCGAGCTGGTAGAGATAGCCGCGGGGCGACGCGGAGCGGTTGTTCCCGTTCAGATGGGTGATCGCGAGTTCCGGGTCGGTTCGTGCGGACCCACCGTACAGGGAGGCGGCGGACTCCCCGAGATAGCCCACGTCGGTGAAGCGCCGTGGCGTGGCCATCCGCGCCAGGACGCCGGGCCGGGCGGGCATCATGATCGTACCGGTGGCCGTGCTGACCAGGATCAGGCGGCGGCAGCGCTCGGGCTGGAACCTCGCGAAGTGCTGCGCGACGCCACCGCCCCAGGAGATGCCGAGTACGTCGGCCGACTCGTGCCCGAGGTGGGACAGCAGCCCGGCGATCATCTTGCTCAGGCCGCTGAAGCGGTACGGGCGCCGGGGCAGCGGTGAGCCGCCGACGCCGGGCGCGTCGAAACGGATCACGGTCACGGACGGGTCCAGGGCATCCACGAACGGCTGCAGGGCTTCCAGGCTGGCACCGATGCCGTTGATCAGGAGCAGGGGAACCGGGTCACGGTCCCCGTGACGTACCGAGACGTTCAGCGGCTGGCCATCGATGCTGATGAGCTCGTTGGTCACCTCATGCCGCGCAGCGCTGCGCCTTAGCAACTTCATAGCTCCCTCACCGGTTGAGCATGCCGGAGCGCAAGGCTGGCATGAATCTAGATGCTTGATACCCGCCAGTGGACCTGGGCAAACCGGGCCGGGGTGCCCCGGGGCTGGCTGAGCTGGTGCGATCGGGACCCAGCGGGCCCGGTGACCTNNGGCTGAGCTGGTGCGACCGGGACCCGGCGGACTCGGCGGGCCCGGCGGCCCGGGCGCTCAGCAGCCCGTGTGGCCAGTTTCCCGGAATGCAGGGCACAAAGTCCCTTTCGGGAGGCTGGGACACAGCCGAGGATACAGACCTATCGACCGGCCTGAGGCCATCCCGTGCGGGTGCCCTGGCCAGAGGAGAGGTACGGATATGTCACAGGAGACACAGCGAGTTGCCATCGTAACCGGAGCCGCCCGCGGGATCGGGGCCGGAATTGCCATCCGGCTGGCCGCGGACGGGATGGCCGTGGCCGTCCTCGACCTGAACGAGGCCGACTGCGCGGGAACGGTGAAGGAGATCGAGAACGCCGGCGGGAAGGCACTCGCGGTCGGTGCCGACGTCAGCAAGACCGATGAGGCGAACGCCGCGGTCGAGCGGGTGGCGGTCGAGCTCGGCGAGCCGACGGTGCTGGTCAACAACGCCGGGATCACCCGCGACGCCATGCTGTTCAAGATGACCGACGAGCAGTGGGACACAGTGGTCGCCGTCAACCTGCGCGGCCCGTTCGTGATGACCAGGGCGGCGCAGAAGTACATGAGCGGGCAGAAGTGGGGGCGGATCGTCAACATCTCGTCGTCGTCGGCGCTCGGCAACCGCGGGCAGGCCAACTACGCGGCCACCAAGGCCGGCGTGGAGGGCTTCACCAAGACGCTCGCCAAGGAACTGGGCAAGTTCGGGATCACCGCGAACGCGGTCGGGCCGCACTTCATCGCCACCGACATGACCGCGAACATGGCCACCAGCCTGAAGATGTCGTTCGAGGACCTCGTGGCGACCTACTCGAAGCAGATTCCGGTCGGACGGGTCGGCCAGCCGGCCGACGTGGCGGCCGCTGTTTCCTTCCTCGTCGGCGAGGACGCCGGCTTTGTCTCCGGCCAGGTCCTCTACGTGGCCGGCGGTCCCCTTAACTGACCCGGTCATGAACTGCACGCTGCACGTCGCCTGGGATGACCGGCTCGCGGGGTACGACTTCGGAGCCGGCCATCCGATGGCGCCCGCGCGGGTGCAGCTGACGATCGAACTGGCGCGCGCTTTCGGCCTGTTCTCGATGCCCGGGGTGTCGGTCGAGCCCCCCGAGGCGGCCACGGACGTGGACCTGGAGGCGGTGCATCTGCAGCGCTACATCGCCGCGGTGCGGCACGCAAGTGACCCGGAACACGCGGCTGGCCCGGAACCGGACGAGTCGCAACCAGGCGAGCTGGGGGCGGCCTTCGGCCTGGGCACGGAGGACAATCCGGTGTTCGCGCGCATGCACGACGCGTCGGCGCTGGTTGCCGGGGCCACGTTAGCGGCGGCCCGGGCCGTGTGGACGGGGGCGGCGCAGCATGGCGCGAGCATCGCCGGCGGCCTGCATCACGCCATGAGCGGCAGCGCCAGCGGGTTCTGCGTCTACAACGATCCGGCCATCGCGATCAGCTGGCTGCTGCGGGCGGGTGCCACCCGGGTCGCCTACGTCGACATGGATGTGCACCACGGCGACGGGGTGCAGGCGGCCTTCTACGACGATCCACGGGTGCTGACGATCAGCCTGCACGAGCACCCGGAGACGCTGTGGCCGGGGACCGGGTGGCCGTCGGAAACCGGCGGCCCGGGGGCGGCGGGAACCGCGGCGAACGTGGCGCTTCCCGCCGGGACCGGGGACGCCGGGTGGCTGCGCGCCTTCGACGCCGTGGTGCCCGCGCTGCTGCGGGCGTTTGCCCCGGAGATCCTGGTCAGCCAGCATGGCTGTGACACGCATTGGCTCGACCCGATGGCCAACCTTCGGCTGTCGATCGACGCCCAGCGCGTGGCGCACGCCTCGATTCACCGGCTCGCCCATGAGGTGACCGGCGGCCGCTGGCTGCTCACCGGGGGAGGCGGCTACGAGCCGCTCCAGGTCGTGGCGCGGACCTGGACACATCTCCTGGCCGAGGCAGCCGGGTGCCCCATCGATCCCCGCGTGCTCATCCCGCCCGCCTGGCGCGAGTATGCCGCCCGCCACACGGGCCAGGAGGCGCCTGAGACCATGACCGACGGCGCCGAGCCGAGGTTCACGCGGTTCGAAACCGGATTCAACCCGTCTGATCCCGTCGACCGGGCCATCTTCGCCACCCGCGCGGCCGTCTTCCCCGAGCACGGTCTACTGCCAGAACCTTAGCCCGCTCAAACCCCCCAACCCGGGTGAGCGGGCCTGTGCTGACACGAGCACCGCAGCGGCCCCACGGCGAGTGCGGCCCTACGGCGAGGCGATCGTGACCGGCCCAGCGACCCCGGGCCTTGTGCCCGGGTGAGTGGCCGGTGTGTCGGCGGGTACCGCAGCGGGGCGCGGAGCGCAGCGGGGGGTCCGGGGGGTCGCCCCCCCGGACCAGCACCGCCTCATTCAGCCGTTCGCTCCCGGCGGCTACAGCCGCTCGAAGATCGCGGCGATGCCCTGCCCGCCGCCGATGCACATCGTCACCAGCGCGTACCGGCCGCCGGTCCGCTTCAGCTCGTACAGCGCCTTGACGGTCAGGATGGAGCCCGTGGCCGCGACCGGGTGCCCCAGCGAGATGCCGCTGCCGTTGGGGTTGGTCCGGTCCTCGGGCAGGCCGAGCTCGCGGATGCAGGCGAGGGCCTGGGCCGCGAAGGCCTCGTTCACCTCGAACACGTCGATCTCGTCCAGCTTCAGGCCGCTCTTCTCCAGCACCTTCTTGGTGGCCGGCACCGGGCCGATGCCCATGACCCTGGGCTCGACGCCCGCGTGGCTGTAGGCGACCAGGCGGCCGATCGGCTGTAGCCCGTGGCTCTCCGCGTACGCGCTGCTGGCCAGCACGACGGCGGAGGCCGCGTCGTTCATGCCCGAGGCGTTCCCGGCCGTCACCGTGCCGTCCTTGGCGAACGCCGGCCGCAGCCGGGCCATGGACTCCAGGCTGACGTCCTCCCGGAAGTGCTCGTCGGTCCTGAACTCGACGGTCTTCTTCTTGACGGTGACCTCGATGGGCGTGATCTGCTCGTCGAAGTAGTGCGCCGCCGTCGCGGCCGCGGCCCGGCGGTGGCTTTCGACCGCCAGCGCGTCCTGGTCCTCGCGGGAGATCCCGTAATCCTGGGCCACGTTCTCCGCGGTGATGCCCATGTGGCAGGAATCCCACGGGTCGTTCAGCGCGCCGACCACCGGGTCGATGGCCTTGGTGTCGCCCATCCGCTGGCCCCAGCGCATGTCCTGCAGCCAGTACGGGCCGCGGCTCATCGACTCGGCCCCGCCCGCCACGGCGACCTCGGCGTCGCCCAGCGAGATGAGCTGGGCGGCCGAGACGATGGCCTGCAGCCCGCTGCCGCACAGCCGGTTGACGGTGAAGGCCGGCACCTTTACGGGGAGGCCACCGTTGACGGCCGCGACCCGGCTCAGGTACATGTCCCGGGGCTGGGTGTGGATCACGTTGCCGAATACGGCGTGCCCGAAGTCCTCCGGATCGACGGCGGACCGGCGTACCGCTTCGCGGACCACCGTCGCCGCCAGGTCGCACGGCGGTACGCTCGCCAGGCTGCCGCCGTACCGGCCGATGGCCGTGCGGGTGCCGGACAGCACCACCACATCGTTTAGTTCGGTCATACCGTTCCCCTTACCTGTCCAGGCCGCCGTGGTCTGCCCAGATCTGCCGGCCGGGCCGGCAGACCAGCAAACCGCCAGGAAGCTCATCGACGCAGATGCTCCCCTGAGCCTCCGTCAGGCCGTGCCGCGCGGCAAGAGGACGAACGTCCCGCGCTGCCGGACCGTCGGCCCGCGTAACCTCCCGCCCGGCGGCTAGCCGGAACGGGACCTTAGCCCCTACGTGCCAGCGGGCCGCCGAAATAATTTAACACTTATTGTTGATGCGGCATGTGCGGGAATTGATTCTCCACGATGGCGGATCTGATGAATTTGAATATTTAATCATGCCGGGATGAGCCGGCAAATCCCGAGAGGTGCCCCATATGGACTTCGAGCTGACCGACGAGCAGGAACTGGTGCGCAGCACGGTACGAGAGTTCGCCGAGGCTGAGCTGGCTCCTGTGGCGGGTGAGATCGACCGCGACCACCGATTCCCCGAGGAGGTTCTCCCGAAAATGGCGGGTATGAACCTGATGGGAATGCCCTATCCCGAGGAATATGGCGGCGCCGGGACGGACTACGTAAGCTACATGATCGCGCTGGAGGAAGTATCGCGGGGGTGCGCGACCACGGGTGTCATCATGACCGCGCACACCACGCTGGCCACCTTCCCCATTTACAAGTTCGGGAGCCAGGCCCAGAAGGACAAGTACCTCTCCGACATGGCCTCCGGCCGCCGCCTGGGCGCGTTCGCGCTGACCGAGCCCGCCGCCGGGACCGACGCCGCGGCCGGGACGTGCACGGCCATCCGCAAGGACAACTCCTACGTCCTGAACGGGTCGAAGATCTTCATCTCCAACGCCCCCTTCGCCGAGATCTACATCGTCTTCGCCAAGACCGACCCGGACGCGCAGGGCACCCGCGGGATGAGCGCCTTCATCGTGGAACGGGACACCCCCGGGTTCTCCGTCGGCGAGGCCGAGCACAAGCTGGGGATCCGCGGGTCCAGCACGCCGCCCCTGTACTTCACCAACTGCCAGGTGCCCGCGGACGCACTGCTGGGGCAGGAGGGGCAGGGCTTCAAGATCGCCATGCAGACGCTTGACGGCGGGCGGATCGGGATCGGCGCGCAGGCCCTGGGCATCGCCCAGGCGGCCCTCGACGCGGCCGTCGCGTACGCCAAGGAGCGCGTCCAGTTCGGCAAGCCGATCGCGAGCCTGCAGGCCATCCAGTGGATGATCGCCGACATGGCGACGTCGATCGACGCCGCGCGGCTGCTCGTTTACCGCGCCGCCTCCAACATCGACCACGGCTTCCCCTATTCCACCGAGGGCGCCATGGCCAAGCTGTTCGCCTCCGAGACCGCGACCAGGGTGGCGGACCGGGCCATCCAGATTCACGGCGGATACGGTTATACCGAGAGCTATCCGGTCGAGCGGCACTATCGCGACGCCAAGATCACCGAGCTTTACGAGGGAACCTCCGAGGTCCAGCGCATGGTGATCGCGCGCGCCGCCCTGCGGTGACCAATCACCCTGCCCGCCGCTGCCCCCCAGGAGGAGCGCTATGAAGATTGTGGTCGCCTACAAGTGGACCAGCGATCCGGAGGAAGCCACGGTCGGCGCCGACGGTGTCGTGAACTGGAGCCGGGCCCGGCCCGGGATCAGCACCTACGACCCCGTGGCCATCGAGGTGGCCCGCGGCCTCGCCGCGGCGACGAGCGCCGAGCTGATCGGCGTGACCGTCGGGGCGAAGGGGGTCGGCACGCCGCTGGCCGCCAAGGCCGCCCTGTCCCGTGGCCTGGACCGGGCCGTGATCGTCGAGGACGACTCCCTCAAGGGCGCCGGTCAGGCCGAGCTGGCCGCGGTGGTTGCCGCGGTCGTGCGCCGCATCGGCGACGTGGACCTGGTCATCACCGGCGACTCGTCGGTGGACGTGGCGGCCAAGATGGTGCCGACCGTGCTGGCCGGCGAGCTCGGCTGGCCCGCGGTCGCCGAGGTCACCGACGTGACCGGGCAGCCCGGCGCGCTGCGGGTGGGCCGCGCGGTCCCCGGCGGGGCGCAGGTGCTGGAGATCTCCGGCCCGGCCGTGCTGGCCACCTCCGCGGACGCCACGACACCGCACGTGCCCGGCATGAAGGACCTCCTCGCCGCGGGCAAGAAGCCGGTGGAGCACGTGGACCTCGCGGCCCTGGACGTACCGGCCAGCAGCGCGGTCATGACCATCACCGGCCGGGCGCGCCCGGCCCGCAAGGAGCGCAAGCACCAGCTCCTGGACACGTCCGACCCCGCCGAGGCCGCGGCCGAGCTCGTCAAGGCGCTGCGCGAAGTGGGTGCGCTGTGACTGGGTGCACGGTTACTGGGTGCACTGGCAGTGGGTGCGCTGTGAGAAAGGATTCGGCATGAGCGTGAACGCCTGGATCGTCGTGGGTGATCAGCCGGCGATCGGCAACCTGATCACCGTCGCGCGCTCGCTGGGCGGGGACGGGACCATCGCGGCGGTCGTCGCCGGTCCCCGGGCGGTGGCCGAGACGGTCGCGGCCAGTGGCGTCGACCGGGTGGTCTGGTGCGGTACGCCAGACGGATCGCCCGCCGAAGCCTCCGCGCCGGCCGTCGCGGAGGCGGTCGCGGCCGACCCGCCGCGTGTCGTGCTCGGCGGGCGCAACCCGGGCGACCGGGTGCTGCTCGGTGCCGCCGCCGCCGCGCTGCACGCCGCCGTGCTGACCGGCGCGCGCTCGGTGACCGTCGGCGCGGACACGGTCACGGTCGTGAACGCGGTGTACGGCGACATCTCCGACGAAACCGTCGAGATATCCGGGCCGGTGGCCCTGCTGCTGGACGGCGGCTCCGTCCCGGCCGCCAGCGGCGCCGGCGTGCCCATCGAGGAGGTCACCGCGACGCCGTACGGCGTGAAGGTGCTCGAGACGATCCCGTCGGAGTTCGAGGAAGTCGACCTGAACGCGGCGCAGCGGGTGATCGGTGTCGGCCGCGGCCTCAAGGCCAAGGAGGACCTCTCCCTGATCGAGGCGCTCGCCGCGGCCCTCAAGGCCGAGATCGCCTGTTCCCGCCCGGTGGCCGAGGGCCTCAACTGGATGGGCAAGGACCGCTATATCGGCAGCTCCGGGGCGCGCATCTCGCCCCAGCTCTATCTCGCGGTGGGGATCTCGGGCCAGCTGCAGCACATGGTCGGCGTGACGGGGGCGGAGACGATCGTGGCGATCAACTCCGACCCGAACGCGGCGGTCTTCGCCCAGACGGACTACGGCCTCGTCGGTGACCTGTACGAGCTGGTGGCCGAGATCACCAGCGTCCTCAAGTGAGGGTGTGACATGCCAGAGGTGGCTGAACCTGACTTCGACGTCATCGTCGTCGGTGCGGGGATCGCCGGCTGCGTCACCGCCTACCAGCTCGCCCAGCAGGGACGTGAGGTCCTGCTGATCGAGCGCGGCGAGGCGCCCGGGTCGAAGAACCTCTCCGGCGGCGTGCTGTACTCCCGGGGCATCCAGGAGGTCTTTCCCGGCTTCCTGGACGAGGCCCCGGTCGAGCGCCGGATCACCCGTAATTGCGTGACGTTCCTCAACGCCACCAGTTCCGTCGGCCTGGACTACCAGGACGCGCGGCTGGCCGATCCGGTCAACGCGGTCACGGTCCTGCGGGCCCGGCTGGACCCCTGGCTCGCCGGGAAGTGCGAGGAGGCCGGGGTCACCGTCATGCCGGGCGTGCGCGTGGACCGGGTGCTGACCGAGGACGGCCCGGCCGCGAACGCGGCCGGGGCCGCGCCCTGGCACGCCAACGGCACCACCGGGCGCCGGGTCGTCGGCGTCCAGGCCGGCGATGACGAACTGCGGGCCCGGGTGGTCGTCGCCGCCGACGGCGTGAACTCCTTCCTCGCCCGGGACGCGGGGCTCCGCCCCAAGGACCCGCTGAACCACCTCGCCGTCGGCGTGAAGTCGGTGGTCTCGCTGCCCCGGGAGACGATCGAGGCCCGGTTCAACCTGACCGGGGACGAGGGCACGGCGATCGCCGTGGTCGGTGACTGCACCGAGGGAGTCGGGGGCGGCGGTTTCCTCTACACCAACACCGATTCCGTGTCCGTCGGCGTGGTCGTGCGCCTGGACGACCTGACCGCCCAGCAGAAGGTCGTCACCGATATCTTCGACCACTTCCTCGCGCACCGGTTCATCGCCCCGTACCTCGAGGGCGGCGAACTGGCTGAGTACGGCTGCCACCTGGTGGCCGAGGGCGGCCTGAAGATGATCGGCGAGATCGTCATGGACGGCATGGTCGTCGTCGGTGACGCGGCCGGCCTGACCCTCAACACGGGCCTGACCGTGCGCGGGATGGACCTCGCGGTCGCCTCGGCGGTCGCCGCGGCCGGGGGTATCGGCGCCGCCCTGGAGAACAAGGACACCTCGAAGGCAGGCCTGACGGGCTACCGGGAAAGGTTCTTCGCCTCCTACGCCGGCCAGGACATGAAGACCTACGCGAAGGCCCCCGCCTTCCTCGAGCACGAGCGCATGTACAAGCAGTACGGAGAGCTGTTCGCCGACGTGCTGTACGGCGCCTTCAGCCTCGACACCCGGCCCCGCCGGCACCTGCTGAGCGTCGCGCGCCGGGCGCTGGCACATTCGCCCCTGAAGATGAGGCATCTGGTCAGCGACGGCATCGCGGGAGGGCGCGCCCTATGAAACCACTGTCGGTCCCCGAGCGGCTGGCCAAGAACCGGTTCAACCTCGACGAGGAAGAGTCCCACATCGAGGTCAACCAGGAGATCGCGCGGGCCACCGGAACCGGCCGGGCCATCGTCGCGTGCTGCCCGGCGCACGTCTACGCCGAGGAGCCCGACGGCACGATCTCGGTCGAGTACGCGGCCTGCCTCGAGTGCGGGACCTGCCTCGCGGTCGCCGCTCCCGGCGCGCTCAAGTGGCATTATCCCCGCGGCGGGTTCGGCGTCCAGTTCCGCGAGGGATAACGCCGCAGACTCGCCGTTGCGCCGGCCCCTGAAGCCAAGGGCCAATTTTTCTTCTTAACGGGACTTGCCGGGAGCAGGCCGCCCGCCGGACCCTACGGAGGAGTGCGGCTCTGCACGAGGTCCGGCCTGCAGCACGTCCGTTACGGAGCAATCACGCTGTCCGCAGGCGAGGGCCCGGCACACTCGCGAGGGCCCGGCGGACGCGCGGGGGGCCGGCCGATCTGCGGTCGTCCCGGCATGCGCGGACCACCTCGCGGCAGGTCCGTTACGGAGCAGTCGCGCTGTCCGCAGGCGAAGGCCCGGCACCGGGCCTCCCCCCGGGTGCCGGGCCGCCTCGCCGGGCGCTACCGCTGCAGCACGTACGTGCCGGGCGCGGGATCCGTCGCCGGGTACTTCGTGCTGCCCAGGTGGCGCGGGGCGTCCTTCATGTCGCCGCTGCGGCTTTCCAGCCAGGTGGTGTAGTCCGGCCACCAGCTGCCCTGGACCGTCTTGGCCTCGGCCAGCCACTCGTGGGAGTCAAGCCCCTCGGCGGACCCGATCCGGAACGTGGCCTTGGGGTTGGTCGGCGGGTTGACCATGGCGGCGATGTGGCCGCTGTTGGAGAGCACGAACCGGTGCGTGCCGCCCAGCAGCTGGGTGGCACGGTAGGCCGCCTTCCAGGGGGCGATGTGGTCGTCGACGCCGGCCACGATGTAGAGGTCGCGGTTGACGATGGACAGGTCGACGGGGGTGCCGAGCATCGTGGCTGCTCCCTGCTTGACCAGCGCGTTGTCCATGGCGATCTTGATGAAATCGCGATGCAGCGCGGCGGGCATCCGCGTGGTGTCGGCGTTCCAGTACAGGATGTCGAACGGTGGCGGGGTCTTGCCCTGCAGGTAGTTGTTGACCCAGTAGTTCCACACCAGGTCGTCGGGCCGCAGCCAGGCGAAGACCTCGGCCAGCGACTTCCCGTCCATGTATCCCTTGACCCGGGAGGCCATCATCGATGCTGCGGCCGTGCTGTCGCTCATCAGCGAGACCGTCGTACCGGCCCGCGTCATGTCGAGCAGCGTCACGCCCAGGCACAGGCTGGACACGTCATCGATCTGCCCGGTCGCGGTCAGGTGCGCGGCGACCATCGAGGACAGGATGCCGCCGGCGCACAGGCCGATCACGTTGACCTTCGGGGACTTGGTGATCTCGCGGGCCGTCTGCATCGATTCCACGATGGCCCCGCCGTAGGTGTTCGTATCCCAGTTCCGCTCGTGCTGGCCGGGGTTCCGCCAGGACGTCACGAACACCTGGTATCCCTGCGCGACGAAGAACTCCAGCATGCTGCGGCCGGGAGCCAGGTCGGTGATGTAGTACTTGTTGATCATCGGTGGGATCATGAGCAGCGGGTACTCGTGCACGGTCGGCGTGCTCGGCGTGTACTGGATGAGCTCGTAGACGTCCGTGCGGGCCACCACCGAGCCCGGCGTCACCGCGATGTCCTTGCCGATGGTGAACGCGTTGGGGTCCACCATCGTCGGGATGTGCGGGGACGCGGCCATGTCGGTGGCGAACGCGCGCGCGCCGCGGACGAGGCTCAGGCCGCCGGTGTTGATGGCCGCCTTCCACGCGAGCGGATTGAGGACCGGGTTGTTGCTCGGCGCGGACGCGGCGATGAGGTTCGTCAGGATGAACTTCAGCCGCGTGTTGTCCTTCCAGTCCAGCTGAGCGTCGGCGAGCAGCCCGTCGAGGGTCTGGCCGAGCGCGAAGTAGGTCTGCATGGTGCGCCGGAGTGCGGGGTTGTCCGCCCACGCTTCGTCGGCGAACCGGCGGTCCCGGCGCGGCGGGGCGATCTCCGACTTCCCCATCGCAATGCCGGCCAGGTCCGTGGTCAGCTTGTTGGCCGCGCGGATCACCGTCGACGGCTGGCTGGCCAGCCTGAGCGCCCAGCGCAGCATGGCGGAATCCGGGCGGAGCCTGCGCAGCACGCCTACCGTGGCGTCGGGCAGGAAGAAATCAAGGGGCGCGGCTGCCTCGGCGCCGGGCGGGCTGGCCGGGCTGGCCGCGTTAGCCGGGTCGGCTGGGCTGGCCGGTCCCTTGTTGATGGGCTTACCGTTCATGGCCTGGTCCGTGTGCGCTTCAGCCGTCACATCGATCACGTCCTCCTCGGCGCGGAAATTCCGCATGGCCGTCCCTCGGGGGGCAAGAAGCCACCGGGACAGCCGTCGCTATCCCTTTACCGGATCACGGCACCCCGGGTACCCGAAGAGGCAAGCGGCCCGGCGCCGGAGGACGTTTGTCCCCTGTGATCGGCCAGGTTTCCTGGGATATGGCGCCCGGCCGGAATTCCCCTGCGTCCCCACGACTGCGTGACCACGGCACAGCGCAACGCGCCGCCGCCGGGCGGCCCGGATCATGCGATCCGGGGCGCCCGGCGGCGTTCACGCGGGGACCTGCCCGTTGTTCTCCCTCAGGTTTTGCAGCTGCCGGAGAATTCCGGGTTGGCCCGCGGCGTGCTGATGAGGGTACCGCCGTACCACGTCAGGTCCGGGGTGCCGTATTCCGCGTCCCCGCCGAAGGTCTCCTTGGTCTGCGGCAGCTTGTTGCCGAAGTTCCACACGCACGCGGTCGCCTGGGCCCCGGGCACATGCAGCGGGCTGAGGGACCAGAACGGGTAGAACTTGGCGCTGATCGGCGGGGCCGTGCAGCCGTCGCCGGTGGCGGTGTCGCACAGGTTGGACGAGCCGCCGACATCGGTTTCGAACTGGACCTGCGGATACGGTTGCCCGTTCCGCTGGAACGGCCCCGCGTAGGCGAAGGACGTCGGATGGTTGCCGCTCCCGTCCGGCCAGGTGTTCGGTACGTAGTCCAGCCCGTCGAAGTCCAGGTCACCGTTCTGGAACCGGTCGGCGAAGCATTCGTTCGCCACCGATGTCTCGGTGGCCGCCACGCCGTTGACCGTGGCCGTCCGCGTCCCCTTCGGGAAGCAGTAGCCGTCGGCGAACTCGCAGAGCGCGCCGCTGGCCGGATCGCTGGTCGAGCAGGCCGCCGGCCCGGTGGGCCCTTGGGTCGTGGCGTTCAGGCAGAGGCCGGTCGTCGCGCTGCACGGGCCCTCACCGGTCGCCTTCGCGCCTTCGGATCCTCCCGTGCAGGTGTCGTAGACCTGCGGGTCGCTGAAGGACTGGCCATCCGGGTAGGTGGTCGTGAACGGGTCCTGGCTGGCCAGGGAGCTGCAGACTTCGGAGTGGCCGATCTCCTGCTCCATCAGCACGCCGCCCTCGAGCGCGGCCCACGGGACCCGGTTCTGGACCGACGCGGTGCTGTACTCCGCGTGGAAGGTGAACGGGGTGCCGGAGCAGTCAGCCATCGAGGTGTTCATGAAGCCGTTCGCCGCGCTGGCGGTCATGTACCCGGTCTGGCCGGTACTGAGATCTCGGACCGTGGTGGTAAAGCCTTGCGGCGGATCGGTGATCGAGACGGCGAGCGCGTCCCCCGGGTTGATCATCAGCGTCTGGCGGTTCGGCGTGAACGTGCTCACGTCGGTGAGCTGCGGGCTCGGCGGGCCGGACGGGACGCCGTTGGTCTGCAGGAAGGAGAAGTTGACCGGTTCCTCGCAGCTGGGGTTGCAGGTGGCGAACTGGTAGTTGCACTCGAGGCTGTCGATGGTGAGCGCCGCGCACCACTGGGTGGCGCTGCAGCTCTCACTGTCGACGAACGGCGTGTAGCCCGGCGGGTAGAACTGCAGCTCCATGAACGCGGAGCCGGCGGCCGCGGCGGTGTTCGCCCCGATGTTGGTGTCGCTGTCCGGGGTACAGGAGTTCTGCGGATAAGACTGCGGGTCGCACATCGGCAGCCCGAACCAGGGGGCGACGGACAGCTGGCCGTAGTTGGTGACGCTGCCGGAGGCGGTCGGGGCCTTGGCCGGGTCCCGGGCGATCTGCATCAGGTAGCTCATCGTGTTGCCCGAGCCCGGCGCCGTGGAGATGAACTTGACGCTCGGCTCGTCGTGCCCGACGTACCAGCCGTTGTCGATGAACCGGCTGCCGTGCCCGTTGACGACCCTGATCGGGTCCGTGCACAGGTCGCCGCCCAGCTTCCTGACGGTCTTGTACGCCGTGCTCCAGCCGTTGCAGTCGAGCTCGTTGGCGGGGTTCGGCTTGACCGTTCCCGGCGTGGCCGCCGTCTTCGTGGTGGCCGCCGTCTTCGCGGTCACGGCCGTCTTCGCGGTCACGGCCGCCGTCGTGGCCGCTGCCCCCGTGGCCGAGCCGATCAGGGTCATCTGGCCGGCGACGAAAGCGACGCTGAACACGGGCACCAGGAGCATCCGCCACGATCGCCGCCACCGGGACGGATGAGGCCCCGCTCGGCCACGTCCGGCCATGGGCCGCGTCATGATCCCCCGGGCCAGCCAGCGAGCGCGCATGGACGCCCTCCCTTTATCTTGCGTGCCGCGAGTCCTCCTGCACCAGGCTCGCCGGTCACGATGCGGTGACCGTCTCCCGCTGGAGACGTCTGCGGCGGAACGTAACAATTCCCCATAAACACCGTCAAGGATGTACACGTTAAGATTTGGGCAATTTTGTTACGTTGCCGCGAGCGTTATCCGCATCATGCCGCTCACAAGGCAATTAGCACCCAGAGCGGACAAAGGTGCATATCTTCCCCCGTGTTTCCGAGCGCCGTTCACGGCCATCGGCGAACAGATTCCCGCAGTAACTCCCGGTGGCCGTGCCGCTGCGACTGGGGGTAGTGCCCGGTCTCCGGCACCATGACGACCTGCGCGCGCAGGGCCTGCGCGCGCAGGTCGCCTCTCCCGCTGGATCCGGGGAAGTCGGGCGGCTAGGGACGCGCCGGTTCGGATGCCGGTTCCGCGGCTGCGGTGAGCCCGGGGCTGTCGTCCCACCGGTCCAGCCCGGGGGGGTCGTCCTCCCGGCCTGGCCCGGGGCGGTCGTCCTCATGGATGCCGTACCGCGCGTAGAGACGGCGCAGCGGCCCGGGTGCCCACCAGTTCGCGTCGCCGAGCAGCCGCATGACGGCCGGCACCAGCAGCAGCCGCACCAGGGTCGCGTCGAGGACGAGGGCGACGATCATGCCGACGCCCAGCAACTTGATGAACGTAATGCTCGAGAGGGAGAACATCCCGATCACGATGATCAGCAGCAGCGCGGCGCTGGTGATCACGCCGCCGGTGCGCTGCAGGCCGCTGGCGATGGCGGCGGTGTTGTCGCCGGTCAGGTCGTAGCGTTCACGGATCCGCGAGAGCAGGAACACCTCGTAGTCCATGGACAGCCCGAACATGATCGCAAACATCAGGACCGGGATGGTGGGGCTGATCGTGCCGTTCGGGGTGAAGCCCAGCAGGCCGGACAGGTGCCCGTCCTGGAAGATCCACGTGACGACCCCGTACATCGCGGACAGCGACAGGACGTTCATCACGATCGCCTCGAGCGGCAGGACCAGCGATCCGAACGCGAGGAACAGCAGCAGGAAGGTGGCGATGACCACGGCCAGTGCCATCCACGGCAGGGTGTGGCCGATGCTGGACAGTTCGTCCGCCAGGGCGGCGGTCTGCCCGCCGACCTGCACCGTGGCCCCGGGCGGGGCGGCGACGTCACGAACGTGCCCGGCGATGGCCCGGGCCTGCGGCGTGTAGGGACCCGGGCCGTAACTCAGGTCGATCCGGGCGATATCCCCGCGGACGCCGGTCACCCGGCCAGCGGTGACGCCGGGCACGTGATCCAGGCGGCCGAGGTAGGCCGTCAGGCCGGCGGCGCGGGCGGGCGAGGCCGCCACGGGCCCGCCGAACTGAACGAGGGCCTCGATCGGCGCGGTCGGGTTGCCGGGGAAGTCGTGGTTCAGTGCCTCGGTGACCACGCGGGGCGCGGCGGCCGACGGCAGCACGGTGGCATCGACACCGCCCCAGACCACGTGCAGGAACGGTGAGCCGAGGCCGGCCAGCAGCACCACGATCGGAACCGCGTACAGGACGGGACGGCGCATCACGCTGTGCGCGAGCCGGTGCCAGCCGCCGCTGTTCGCGGCGGCGGGCGGGCGCCGCACGGAGCGGCGGATCCGCAGCGAGTTCACCTTCGGGCCGAGGACGGCGAGCAGCGCGGGCAGCACGGTCAGCGCGGCCATCATGTCCACGACCACGGTGGCGACACCGCCGTAGCCGATGGAGCGCAGGATGGTCTCGGGAAACAGCATCAGGCTGGCCAGCACGATGGCGACGGTGACGCCGGAGACCAGGACGGTCCGGCCGGCGGTGGCCACGGTGCGGGCGACCGCGTCCTCGACCGTGCCCGGCTGATGCAGTTCCTCGCGGAACCGGGTGACCAGGAACAGGCCGTAATCGATGCCCAGCCCGAGGCCGAGGATGGTCGTGATGTTGAGGGAGAACACCGACACGCCGGTGACCAGGGTCAGCAGCCGCAGTGCGGTGAACGAGCCGAGGATGGCCAGGGCGCCGATCGCCAGCGGCAGGCTCGCCGCGGTCAGGCTGCCGAAGATCACCAGCAGCAGGATCAGCAGGATGGGGAAGGACAGGCCCTCGGCCCGGGTGATGCTGGCGGTGGTCTGCTGGTCGATCGTCTCGTCGGTGGGGACCACTCCGCCGGCCTGGCTGCGCAGGCCGGGCGCGCTCAGCTCGTTCTTGATCGCGTCGTAGCTATCCTGGCGGGCGGTGTCGCCGGAGCCGGCCAGTTCGATGACGGCGTAGGTCTGCCTGCCGCTGGCGCTGACGAACTCCGGCGACCCGGTGGACCAGTAGGTGGCGTACGACGCGGCCTCGCTGTGCGGCAGCGCGGCCAGCGTGCGGGTCACCGCTGACCGGAAGGCCGGTTCCGCCGCGGTGAGGGTCGTGCTGGAGTACAGCACCACCACGTCCCCGGCATCGCGGCCGAACGTCTTCGTGGCCAGGCTGGCTTCCCGCTGGCTCTGGCTGTTCGGGGCGTCGAACCCGCCCGCCGTCTGTGCCTTGGTGAAGATGCTGGTTCCCCAGACGCCGCCGAGGACCGCGACGAGCAGGGCGATCATCAGGATCAGCCGCCGCCGCCGGTAAGCGGTACGTCCCCACCGTTCGAATATGGAATGGCTGCCGGGCTGCCCGTCGTTCGCTGGGGCGGTCATGGCGTTCCTTTCGTACAGCAATAGCAAGCGATATCCGCGAAATGGGAAAGGTTCACCCCAGACCGCTCAGTGCAGATCTATAGGTGTGTCCTCAAGCACTTTGAGCAGTTCGAGCAGGCCAGAAAAAGGCTTCCAGGCGTCGGTGCCGCAGATGCTTATCCGTCCCTCGAGCCGTCCGTCCGGAGCCCGGCTGACGTCGAGGAAAAGGCGGATCGTGCGCCCCGGCACTGGTGCGGCGTCCATGGCCTTAGTCAACGCGGGCGGCGCGGCATTGTCCCCAGGGTGCGACCCTAGGCGGACCCTGGGCTATCCGGACCCTGGGCTATTCAGTGCAGGAGCGCGGTGAGTGCCCGGCGGGAGGTGATGTCGAGCTTGATGTAGCTGTTGCGGAGGTGGTACTCCACCGTCTTCACCGACACGTACAGTTCCCTCGCCACCTCCCGGTTGGTCAGCCCGGTGGCGACCAGCCGGGCCACCGCCAGCTCGGCGCGGCTGAGCCCCAGGAGGGACGCGGGACTGTCGGTCGCGGCCGTGACCTGCAGGGCGGCCAGCTCCGTCGCGCAGGCCCGCACGTAAGGGTCCGCGCCCAGGCCGGAAAAGACGTGGTGGGCCCTTTCGAGCTGCGCGACCGCCGCCGGCCGATCGCCGGCCGCGCGCAAGCGGCGGCCGTCGTCCAGGCTGAGCAGGGCGTGCTCGAACGGCATCGGCACGTCGGCCTCGATCCGGTGGGCTCGCGTGAACGCCGCTTCCGCCTCGGCGGCATTCCCCCTGGCCACCGCCAGATTGCCGCGGCCGCGAGCGAGCGCCAGGGCGGCCGACGCCAGGCCGCCCCGGGGAATGGCGCCCTCGAATTCGCTGAGCGCGGTCCCGGCGTCGTCAAGCCGGCCCAATCCGATCAGCGCGTCGGCCTCGGTGGCCCTCCAGTCGAAGATGCCGGGCCGGCCCCCCACACCCAGGAGGCTGGTGGCGCGCACCGGCTCGGTCGCCAGCAGTACCCCGGCCAGATCGCCGCGTGCGGACGCAAGTGAGGCGCCCGCGGTCGCGGCGGCGGCCACCCCGAGGACCATCGGGAACCGCTCAGCCGCGGACCGGGCCGCGCTGACGTGGGCCTGCGCGGCGGACCACTCGCCGCGGCGGGCCAGAACGTGGGCGATGCGTGCGTGCGCCCGCGCGAGGTCCAGCGGACGGTCGGTGTCCTGCGCCAGTGAGGTCGCCAGCTGAGCGTGGGTGAGGGCCGCGTCCCAGTCGCCCCGGCGGAAGTGGGCGTCACTGAGATGCGCCAGGCACGGGCCCGGGTAGGTCGATGGCAGTCCGGTGCGCAGCCGGGCGGCCGCGATGCCCAGGTCCGCGATGGCCCCGGGCAGGTCATCGACGTAGACCTTCAGCATGCCCCGCATGATGAGGGCGTCGGTCTCGGCCATGGGCACGGCGTTCCCCGAAACCGGCAGAAAGCCGAGCGTGGCCAGCCCCTCGGGGCTGCGGCCGGACGCGGCGAACGCATACGCCTGCGCCGTGTGCGCCATGGCCCGCGGCGCCGAACCCGGGACGGTGCCGCCGACCGCTCGGTCAGCCCAGATCAGCGCCTCGTCGGGGCGCCCGGACAGGACCATCCAGTTGGTCAGGGAGGTGGCCGCCCGGGCGCCGATTTCGCGCTCGGTCTCCGGATCGTGGGCCTGCCACGCGGCGAGCAGCCGGGCCTCGGCGCTGGGCGATCCGGTGAACAGCTCCAGGAGCCCGGTCAGGGCGTCGCGGCGGGCACTGGAAGCCTGGCAGGAGGCCAGGACCCGGGCCGCCGCCGGTGTATCCGCCGCATTGAGCAAGATGACCGCGGCGTCGAGCAGCCGGCCTTCGCGGTCCCCGGCTACCGGCGACAGGGCGGCGGCCTGTTCCAGGGCCCACGCCGAGGCGCCTGCGTCACCGGCGGCCGCCGTGGCGCGGGCGGATGTTTCGAGCTCGGCGGCCAGCGCCTCATCGGGACCCAGCGACGCTGCCGCCCGGTGGGCCAGCCGTGTGCGGCCGGCCGTGGCCCCGGCCGCCCGCGCGTGCAGTTCGCGCCGGCTCGTCGGGCTGAGGTCGGCGTAGATCGCCGCCCGGTGCAGCGGATGGGTGAAGGCCAGCTCGGATGCGGAAACAGCCTCGGTGAGCAGCCCGGCTGTGACGGCCGCGTCGATCTCGCGGCGCGCCCCGGGCAATCCGGCGACCGACATGATCATGGAGATCGGCGCGTGCTGGCCCAGTACCGAAGCGGCCGCCAGGAACGACTGAGCCGCTGCGGGGAGCGCGGCCACCCGGGCGAGGATCACCGCGGACAGCTCCCGTGGCGCCGGCAGCCCCTGATCCCCGGCCGCGCTCAGCCCGGCTATGCCGATCTCGTCGAGCAGCGCCCGGCAGTAGAGCGCGTTTCCCTCGGTATGGGCCGCCAGCCGGGACGCGCCGCGCTGCGAGAGCGTTCCCAGCCCCAGCGCGCTCGCCAGCTCGGTGAGCTCGCCCGGGCTCAGGCCGCCCAGACGGATACGGGTGATACGCGAATCACCGCCCACGAACCGGGCCCAGCCGGGATCGGCCAGCTCGCCGGCCCGCGTGGACACGACCGCCAGCACCTTGTCGGCGCGCAGCCGCCGCAGGGCGAACAGCACGGCCCGCGCTGACGGCCGGTCAGCCCACTGCAGGTCGTCGAGGGCGAGCACGACGACCTGGCCGTCGCCTTGCCGCTGGTCGAACAGGTCCAGCAGCCGGGCTCCCACCGCCATCGGGTCTGTCCCGGGCTCGGTCAGGACCCCGGGCTGCAGCTGGTCGATGATGCCGTAGGAGAGCAGCGTTTCTGCCTCGTCACCGCCGGCTTCGAGAACGACGGCGTTCGTGAGCGACCCCAGGAACCGGGCCAGCAGCGTGGACTTACCCGCGCCCGCGTCGCCCTCGATGAAGACCACCTGCGGATGGCCCGCCTCGGCCGCAGCAAGCCGATCGCCGAGAATGCGCAGCTCACCCTGCCGCCCGACGAAGTCGGCTGATGTACTCATACATCGACCATCTCTCGTCAGGCGATGCTTCCGATAGGGGACTATGTGATCTCGGTCCAGGGCGGCTCACGGTCCGCCTCGTCCTTAGGCGATTTGCCGGGGCCGCTGCCGGGCAGATGCCGGGGCTGCCGGGTCAGATGCCGGCCTTGTCCAGGGCGCTCTGCAGTGACGTGATGTAGCCGCCGGAGGTGTAGGTGGCGCCGGAGATCGCGTCGATCTTCGCGCTGTTGGCGGCGAGCGCCTCCTGCGTGAGCTGCGGGATGGCGTAGGCGTTGATCTGCGCGTCCCGCGGGGTGCCGTCCGGGTACTGGATCACGTTAACGGCGGTGAGCTTGCGGCTCTTGACCGTGATCTGCACCTGAACGGGCCCGTACATGGTCTCGGCGGCCGTGCCGGTCACTGTCTGGGTCGATGTGGTGCCGGCGCTGCCGCCCGGCGCGGTGCTGGACCCGCTGCCCGTGCCGCTGCCTTGGCCCGAGCCGCTCGCCGTGCCGCTGGGGGCGCCGACCGCGGCCGGCGGTGTGGTGAGCGGGACGGCGCTGTGCGTCTTGATCGACAGCAGGATGACCAGGACGGCGACCGTGCTGACGATCGCGAGGATGACGCGGCGCATGAGAATGCCTTTCGGCGGTCAGAACTCGAAGGATTCGTGGTGGATCTGCCGTCGCGGCACGCGGGCCGCCCGCAGCGCCCGCGTCACGGCGGCGGTCATGCCGGGCGGCCCGCACAGGTAGACGTCGTGCCGGGCGAGGTCGGGAATGTTCGCCAGGAGCGCCCCGGGAGCCAGCGGATCCTCGCCGAAGTCGGTACGGCGGCCGGTGATGATCCATAGTTTCGCGCCACGCTCCCGGGCGAGGTGCTCGAGCTCGCGGCGGAACACCACGTCACTGTCGCGGCTGACCCGGTAGATGAGCCCCAGGTCGCCGGCGGCGGCGGGAATCGCCTGGAAGAGCGCACGCAGCGGCGTGATGCCGACGCCGCCGGCGATCAGCAGCACCTTGCGCTGCCGCCGGGCCGCGGGGGTGAGCGCACCGTACGGTCCTTCGGCGAGGACGCGGGTGCCGGGCCGCAGTTCCGCCAGCGCGCGGCTATGGTCGCCGAGCGCCTTGGCGGTAATCCGCAGCCGGTCCGGCCGCGGCGGCGCGGACAGCGAGTAGGGCAAGGATGTCCACCACAGGTCACGGCCGAGGAACCGCCACCGGAAGAATTGCCCGGGCTCGGCGCGCAGCTCGCCAAGGTGCCTGCCGGTGACCACGATGCTGACGATGCCCGGCCCCTCCGGCTGTACCGACAGGACGCGCATCCGGTGCCGCGCCGCCTGGCGCACCGGCGTGATGAACCGGTACCACAAAATCGCGGCGGCCACGGCCGCGTACAGGCCGCCCCACACGACGCGGGCGCCGAGGCTCCGCATGAACTCGGCACCGTCCGCGAACTGGTGACTGAACGCCAGCGCGACCGCCAGGTAAGTGTAGAAGTGCAGGTAGTACCAGGTCTCATAGCGCAGCCGCCGCCGGGCGGCGCGCGCGGAGCTGATACCGACGCCCACCAGCATCACGCCGCCCAGCGTCGCCGCGATCACGTCCGGATAGCTCATCAGCAGGGTCTTCGTCTGGCTGACGACCGAAGTATGCGCGGTCACCGCATAGCCCCAGGTGATGAGCAGCGCGTGCGCGGCCACCAGGCTGACGGTGTAGCGGCCGCCCATGGCGTGCCAGCGGGCCAGCCGGTCGGCACCGATACCGCGCTCGAGCGGCGGGAGCCGGGCCATCAGGGCGACCAGGACAACCACGCCGTAACCGGCGGCCAGCCCGGTGAGGCGCCCGGCGTTCGTCAGCCAGTCACCCAGCCCGTGCACCGCGGGCGTGTCGTGCCACCACAAGCCGATCGTGGCGATACCGCCCGCCGCGATCAAAGCCAGCACCGCCTCCGGGCGAGCGCGCGCCGGAGACGCCGACGGCGGCCCCGGGGCTCTGCCCGACTGGGCCTGGCGTCCCTGCGTAGACGTGGTCACGCCGTACCGCCGCAGAGCGCGGCCGCCGGCATCAGGGCAGGCCCAGCCAGCCAGGCGATTGGGGTCACGCGCTATCTTCGCCTGCCGAATTTCACGTCCGCTGCGGCCTGCCTCTGAGTTGCCTATGAAAATGCCGGCGAAAATCCGATGGCCTTGCTCGAACACCGGCAGGGACAGGCTGGTCAGGGTAGACGATCAGGATCGCGATCGGGCCCATGGTGGAGCACCCGGCGCAGAGGCCGGCGGGCACGCCGCGGCCAGGGCCCGGCGGCCCTGAATCCCAGTCCCCGCCGTGGGTCCCACAGCCAGCACCCCTATTTCGCCGGGCCCGGCCGGGCGTATCCTGGGAGTACTGCTCCGGACCCCGGCAGTTGCCCGGCAAGATGCCGGGGCTGCGCCACAGGGCGCCGGAGTTTTTCATGACTCGGTCAGTGCCGCCTGCGGCGCAGGATCTCCTAGCGGGCACGCCAGATTCGTTACTGACTGAGGAGTCGGTCATGGTCATCATCACCCGGCTCGTCCCTGGCCTGGAGAGCGGCCGGTGAGCGCGCGTGGCCGGTCCGGCCCGCCCAGCCGGCGACCGATGGCCCGGCGGCGCGCGATGGGTACGGGCACGGCCCTCTTCCTGATCGCGGTCGGGGCGATCCTGTGGTTCGCCGTCACGAAAGGTTCGCTGCTCGGCCTGAACCTGCACGTCGTGGGAGTTATCTTGCTGCTGATCGGTGTCGTCGGCCTGCTGCTGCCGATGATGACGGGCCGTTCCGGGAACTCGCGCCAGCTGAGCCGGTGGCTGCGACCCCGCGGTCGCGACCATCCACGCCTGGACGAGATCAAGAGGGCCGCAGCCGCGGACGATGCCAAGATCCAGGAGGACGACAAGTACTTCAGCCCGATCCCCGGGGAAGACGATCTCTGAACCCGGTCGGCACCGGCCTCCGGTGCCGCCGTTCGCCGTTACGCCGTTACCCCCGGTGAGGGGCCGCCGTTCGCCGTGGCGCTGTCGCAGACCTCTACGCTCGCGATGAGTGCCGGGTTCCGCCCGAGCTCATCGGCTGATACCTGCGCCAGGGCATGCTGACATCCCGGACATGCCACGCGCAAGGTTGGAGAAGAGAATGGTTCAGGCGACCAGGCCGGGCGTTCCTGCGCACGCTCACGTCGTCCTTGCCTCAGCCGACAGCGAAACCTTCACGTCACTACGACGGCGATCAACCTTGCGGCGCGACCGGTACCGGATGGGCAAAGAGCTCCGGCGGCAGGTTCCGCGTAGTTCCCTGGGCGATTGGTCCGCGCCGGCGCACCGGCCCGAGCCGGTTCAGCTGATCATGGAGTCGCATCGCGGCAGGCTCGACTGGCTGATTCCAGTGCGAGTGGGCCGAATGGCCGCCTCACCGTACGGATTTATGCGCGGCGCCGCGATCGTTATGGCCGAGGATGTGGCCCGGCTGCCGTCCACTGGCATCACCCCGGTGATCTGCGGTGACGCGCACATGGGCAACTTCGGCTTCTACGCCTCCCCGGAACGGGACCTGGTCATTGATTTGAACGACTTTGACGAGGCGCATCCGGGCGGATGGGAGTGGGATCTTCGCCGGCTGGTCGCAAGCATCTGGGTCGCCGGGCGCCAGAATGGCGCAAGCGAAGAGGAATGTGAATCGGCGGTCCTGCGGTGTGTCGCCGGATACCGCGAGGAGGTCGGGGATCTCGCCTCAACCGCGCTGCTGGCCCGGTCCTACCAGCGCCTCGACGTCGACCACTTGCACCAGAGCACGAGGGACAAGTCATTGCGGGCCGAGATCAAACAGGCCGCGGCCCGGGCACGACGGAGAACCAGCGACAGGGCGCTCCCCAAGTTCACCAGCGAAAGGGATGGGAAACGCCGCATTGTTGAAGACTTCCCGCTGACCACCCGGCTCAGCTACGCCGAGGCGGACGAGGTCGCGCGGGGGCTGGATGAATATCTGGGCACCCTTGCGCCGCACTGGCGGCGGGCGCTGGGCGGCTATGCGGTGATCGATATCGCCCACAAAGTGGTGGGCGTCGGCAGCGTCGGACTGCGCGCGTACGTGGCGCTGCTCGAAGGCAGCAGCCCTGATGACGTTGTATTCCTGCAGTTGAAGCAGGCGCGGCGGTCGGTCCTGGCCCGCTACGTCCACGGTGACTCGGCCTGGCACGCCCACCAGGGGCAACGGGTCGTCGAGTACCAGCAGGCATTGCAGACAGTGAGTGATCCGTTGCTGGGCTGGACGACCGTCGGCGAACATCAGTATTACGTGCGCCAGTTCAGGAACATGAAGGGGACCGTCGCCCTGGATTCCATTGACGGTGCGGCGCTGGCGGACTACGCCGGGATCATCGGGCACCTTCTGGCCAAAGGTCACGCCCGCACCAGCGGCGCATCCATGATCGTCGGTTACGCTGGCTCCTCCGACCGTCTCGACGTGGCGCTAGCGCGATTCGCGCGGTTGTACGCCGACCAGACCGAGGCGGACCATGCGGCCCTGGTGAAGGCGGCTGACGAGGGTGTCGTGCCCATCGAACGTGGCCTGTAAATCGCGACGAGCCCGGGGTGACGGCGGTCCTGCCAGGACCGGATCGGGGCAGGCGGCCGGCGCTGGCGGCGGCAGCGGACGGATGTGCGATCATTACTTTAAGTAATGTTCTCTAGTACGGAGCGTGTCGACCCGTGCGGCAGATCACTGATCCCATCATTGCCGGGCTGCTGGAGGCGGCACCGGATGCGATGGTGTGCGTCGACTCCGGCGGGCAGATCGTACTGGTGAACGCCCAGGCCGAGCGGCTGTTCGGGTACCCGCGCGAGGAACTGGCCGGGCAGCCGGTCGAGATCCTGGTCCCGGACGCGGCCAAGGCCGGGCATCCCGCCCTGCGCGCCGGGTACGCGGCGACCCCCCGGCCCCGGCTGATGGGCGCGGGCCTGGACCTGTCCGGCCGGCGCCGCGACGGCACCACCTTCCCCGCCGAGATCGCCCTGTCCGCCCTCGACACCGGCCAGGGCATCCTGGTAACGGCCGCCATCCGCGACGTCACCCAGCAACGGCAGGCCGCACTGGCCCAGGCCCGGCTGGCATCGATCATCCAGTCCTCCCGTGACGCCGTGTTCAGCCTCGACCTTGATGGGCTGGTCACGTTCTGGAATTCCGGAGCGGAGCGAATCTACGGCTATACCGCCGCCGAGATCGTCGGCCGTCATAGCGATCTCCTGCTTCCCGACGAGCAGCGCTCCGACGTGCACATAATCATGGCCACCCTCGCCCTGGGCGTGGGGATGAACGAATATCAGGCCCAGGGGGTCCGCAAGGACGGGACGGCGATCACGGTCATAGTCACGCTGGCCTCCATCGCCGACAAGACGGGAACGATCACGGAACTGTCGGCGGTGGTGCGGGATATCAGCGCCGAGCAGCGGGCTGGTGTCCGGTTCCGCGGGCTACTGGAGGCGGCACCGGATGCGACCGTTTGCGTAGACGAGAGCGGGCGGATCGTGCTGGTGAACGCCCAGGCCGAGCGGCTGTTCGGGTACCCGCGCGAGGAACTGACCGGGCAGCCGGTCGAGATCCTGGTCCCGGACGCGGCCAAGGCCGGGCATCCCGCCCTGCGCGCCGGGTACGCGGCCGCCCCCCGGCCCCGGCTGATCGGCGCCGGCCTGGACCTGTCCGCCCGCCGCCGCGACGGCACCACCTTCCCCGCCGAGATCACCCTGTCCGCCCTCGACACCGACCAGGGCACCCTGGTATCGGCCGCCGTCCGCGACGTCACCCAGCAACGGCAGGCACGCGACAACCTCAGGCGCATCAACCAGAACCTGGCCATCCTTCTCCTGCTCCCTCGCGCACGGCCTGCGGACGCCACCGCGCTCGCGGGCCGGATTCAGCGCCGCCCTGATTGAGGACTACGCCGATACCCTCGCCGCGATTGACAGCACCAAACCATTCCTCCACCACACCGAGTGATCCAAGCCGTACGTTCACCACCCTAATCTCCCTCCGTGCTGCCCTAATCTCCCTCCGTGCTGCGCCGTGCCGTGACGAGAGCCGCGACCGTGCTAGCGCGAATCGGTCGCCCGAGTCGTTTATAAATGGCCTCGTATTCACGCTCAAGGGCTTGACGTTGGCCCGGCGAAAGCCGAGCGTAAAATGACATCGTACGAACGAGAGCATTGAGCTCGTCAGGAGTGTGCTCGATAAGCTTTGGCATGACTGCCACCTGAACATCACCGAACAAGCGGCCGGCATAATCTTGCCCTATGTCGTAGCTGCCGAGCCAGGCCCATACCTCTGAGACGTTGCCACGGCGTTGCTCTATCCCAGCGAGCGTGGCGTCGAGATCCCTGTAGGTCGGCCAATTAGCGGCAATGCCCGGGGCGACCTTTCTCATGGCAGCGAGTACTGCTTCCTGATCTCGCTTGCTACGCGGCTCCTCAAGTCCGAAGTATTGCACGAGGGCGAGCGTTCCACCGGGAACAAGTACGTCAGCGGTCTTCTGCCAGCTAACCTTAGGGTCAACCCAGTGAAACGCGGACGCAGAGAACACGGCCTGAAACTGCTCGCGGGGAAGCAATGCATCCTCGAACTGAGCGTTCACAAATTCCACCTCGCCGGCACCTTCCAGGTTCTGCCTGGCCAGTGCCATGAGATTCTTACCGGGTTCGAGTGCTGTGACGCGCAGGCCCCGAGCGACGAGGCCGCGCGTCAGTTGGCCGCTTCCGCACCCGACCTCAAGCACATGATCACCGCTCCCGATCCCTGCGACCTGACAAGCTTGGTCGACGAGCTCGTCAGGATAAGCCGGACGGCGGCGGTCGTACTCAGCCGCGATCTCATCAAAAACCTTGCCGTAACGACGTGCCGTAGATTCTGGTAGCCGTGTCATTCATTGGGCTCCGTTCATGCTCGTTACCGTGATCGCCACGTCATGGTCGCGGCCAAGTTCCGGCGCCTGATTTCTCAGCTGCCGCTTACTCCCAGGAGGGGCAGGCAAGGCGCAAGCCCGTCGATGTTGACGGGAACGCTGCGATGCCGCTGCCAGGTGCTCCGGGTCAGGCACAATCGATGCTCCACGACCATCCTCCCGTCCAGCGCGTGGCGCTGGTGACCGTCGGGCTGGTAGCCGAGCTTACGGGAGACAGCCAGGGAGGGAAGGTTGTGCTCAAGCGCGCCGGACAGGGCTTCTTCGGATGAGGGCAGGCGCAGTTCAAGTTGCGGCGTGGACAGCCGCAACCCGACCAGCGGAAAGTGGTCGGCCAGCATGACGCCATTTTGATGGCCACCCGCCAGCAGGTCATCTGATTTAACGGCCGCCCAAGGGACTCCTCAGGTTCGCCCGTGGGTCCACGACGAGTTCGCGCCAGTTCCGGCATGCCGGAACCCAATTTCGGCGAATGTACGGTCAGCCTGGGATTTGGGCCGGTCGTGGCCCGTAAGGTCGCTGATGACCGTGATCGCCCGGCGGGAGCTGTGCATCCGATAGCGGACCTCCGTGGGCATCGCGAGCCGAGTTGCGACTATGATTGGTTTATGTTCAGTAAACGCACCCGGGCCAATCGACGGGGTGAAGCGGCTGATCGGCCTCAGCGGCAGCCTGAGCACCCGCTTGACGAGATCTTTCAAAAGGACGCGAAGCGGATACGGCGGCGGCATGGCTGGAGTGCGGCCGTTGAGGTCGCGCTCGCAGTCTTGGATATGCTCCCCTGGTAACCAAAGGCAGTGCGGAAATGCCATTGGTCTAGCGTTGATCGATCGCGCCTGGATGCCGCGATTCGCAGTGTGAATATGCGAAGTGCGGGAGTCGACTTATGGTCCGCGTCTGGTCCGCGAGCACAGGACGGCTGACCGTCTGCCAGGGCGGCTTGCACTGTCGCTCTTGCGATTCACCTATCAAAGTAATATCACATTACTAGGCGGTCGGGTGGCCGACACCATAGCTGACGGGAGGCGTCCCGATGCACGCACCTAATGACAACACGGCTCCGAAAGGTCTGCGCGGGTGGTGGCTATCTACGCCGCGACCCGGCATGCACCGCCTGATCAACCCATGGGAGTACCGTCACCTCCGCGTCTCTGGGGTCACGCGTATTGCCGGTGGCAGTGTCGCGGCCGCCGCGGGCGTCGTGTGCCTCTCGTACGGCGTCGACGGATGGGCAGCCTTCTTCCTGGTTCTTGCGACGCTGAATCTCGCGGGTGGCTACTGGTACGTCACCATCGCTCACTCCGAGTCTGCCCGAACCTGAGCCTGCGGTCGGTAATCGATGGAGTCCATCGATACGCCGCGATTCTGTCTTGAGGGGAAGGTGGCGGGCGGCGCGCGATTGACCTGCGGTTAGCCGCCCGGCTACCCTCGCACCTGTTATGTGGGCCGTCAGACTGCGATATTCCGGACTCGGTGTACTCATGCTGGGCGTCACAGCTGCCCTGGTGCTGGCCTGGCGGGTGAGCCATGTGCTGTTCGTGATCGCCGTCGGTTTCATGGTCATCGTCGTGGCGCTGTTCTTGGTCGCCCGGGACGGATGGCGCCAGACGAGTCCGGAGAGCCTCATCTCACGCGGTATCAGGCCGGGCCAGGTTCTGGTGATGGATCCGGGCCTGCGCCGAGAGATGGCGTCCATAATTCCGGCCGCTGTATCCCGGCGGATTTCCGGTAACCCCACCCGGCGCCCGGCAGCTCGTCCGGCCGCCGGCACAAAGCCCGCCCGAAGCGGCCGGACTCGCCGACGGAACGAAACGCTGCAGCCGGGTGCCACTATCACCCTCGCTGACGAACGGCGGATAGCAGGTATCGATGACCTGTTCGTCGAGCTGGACCTCGAACTGGTCGGGCTCGTCCCGGTGAAGAAGAAGGTGGCAGAAATCGGTTCGCTGCTGCTGGTCGACCGGGCGCGAAAGCGGTTCGGGCTCTCCGCGTCCCGGCCGAACCTGCACATGTGCTTCACCGGGGCGCCGGGAACCGGCAAGACCACGGTTGCGCTGATGATGGCCGACCTGCTTCACCGGCTTGGCTACCTGGAGAAGGGTCATCTCGTGCATGCCATGCGCGATGACCTCGTGGCTGAGTACATCGGGCAGACCGCGCCGAAGACCAAGCAGGTTCTCGATCGCGCGATGGGCGGCGTGCTGTTCATCGACGAGGCCTACACCCTGTACCGCGACGTGGACTCGAAAGACTACGGCCAGGAGTGCCTCGACATCCTCATGCAGGTGATGGAGAACGAGCGGGACAAGCTCGTGGTGATCCTCGCTGGGTACAAGGACCGGATGGATCACTTCTTCGAGTCCAACCCCGGCATGCGCTCGCGCGTCGCGCATCACCTGGACTTCGCCGGGTACGAGGTCGACGAGCTGCTCGCGATCGGACGGCTGATGCTGGACCGGTCGTCCTACTACATGTCGGACGAAGCGGTGACGGCATTTCGCGACTATCTGTCGCTGCAGATGAGGCAGGCCCAGTTCGCCAACGCCCGCAGCGTCCGGAACGAGCTGGAAAGTGCCCGGCTCCGGCACGCATATCGTCTCGCCGCCGATCCTGAGAGGCACTGGAGTCAAGACGACCTGATGCGCCTGGAGCCGTCGGACATCTTGCCTGGCGCGGCTTGGTAACCCGCGATCCGCCGTAGCTGCTGACGTATCCAGCCGCCAACGACGCCGCCATCACCAAACTGAATGTCGGCGGACACCGGAGCAGCATTCCCGGCTTTCCCTTGACCTGTCGGTTAACGGCCGGATGGCGACGGGCACGTGGACAGAGCACACGTCCGAAGCTGGCTATTATCAGGGTAGTGTTTGTGACGGCGGGATTCAGCTAGAACTGAATCAGGACGCTGCCCGCATGAAAGGGAAATGGATCGGGTTCGGCCGTGATCCTGGCGAGATTAACACGGGGCCGTGGATGCTATCAAAAGTCTCTGACAAGGTAGACCGCGATACCCGCGACGAATGGGATCACGACGATTGGGATGCGGAAGGCTGGACCCCCGAACCTGAAGCCTCGCACCACAAAGGCCCCCTACGTCTCACCCTGGCGAGGCGACCCGGCGGCGGGCCTGAATGAGCGTCCCTGGCTCTCGGCCGGGACATGGTGGGCGGTACAGGATTTGAACCTGTGACCTTCTCCGTGTCAGGGAGACGCGCTCCCGCTGCGCCAACCGCCCGGGATGCCGAGAGCTTACCAGACTCTCCGGATGCCTCAGCGGCCATCACGACGAGCTGGCCTGGGGGGCTGTCCAGGTACGCGCGGGCCAGCTCGTACACTTGCCGCACAGTTCCCCAGCTATACCCTTGCCACTGGCTGACATGGTACTCACCTACTGGTCAGTCGCAGAGCCCGTGAGGTGCGCCAACACCTTGCGGGCTCGCCTTCTGTCGCCTGCCGTGCTGCTGCCTGCGCCCGGTCGCACAGTCCCCGTCGTGACGTATTCGAGCAGCTTCCCGTCGCCCCAACCCCGTAGCCCACCAAAATCCCAGGTCGCAGCCCGCGCAAACGACCGCGGCTTAAGTCCGTGGTGCTGGCCCGGACGGCAGGGCCCCCGGACGGCAGGGCCCAGACGGTGGGGCGGAGCGGGCAATCGGCCCCCCTCTTAATTCTTCCCTATCTGGTTATCCTTGTTTCTGTAGATGCCCGGTTTTTCTCTCGCGGTCGCCAGATCATCTCCAGTTTTAATACAGTCGTTATAGAGACCGGCCTGGCAAATTGAACCATGGAGGGTTCTCGGGAGGCAGGGTTCTC
>PLRW01000080.1 GCA_003164955.1 Actinomycetota bacterium | reverse complement strand
GTCCGGAGCAAAATTCACATTACGCTTACGCGGCGGCCATGTCCATCGACCCGGGAACGGCCGCCGGTGCGGCGGGCCGTAGCGGAGGCTGTCAACGGCGCTTGAATTTACCTGCCGCCGGCATCGGCCGCTCCGGTTCGCATATTCGCCGTGATCGGCGGATCATGGGATGCGGGCGGTCCGTGCTCAAGCCGGAGGCAGGATGCATCAGATCGGGCGTGGCGTAAGCGCAGCTGCCAATCCAGTGTCGACGGCGGTTACCAGGTGGTGGTGCCATTCGGCTATGCGTCACATGCTGACCGGATATGGGCCGACGGCCAGGCAGCGGCGGCTTATGCGCCGTGGGACGCGAGGCCCCGGCGCCACGCCGTCCGCTGAGCAGATGAAGGCCCGTAGGGAAGCGGTCGACGAGCTGCTCGGCCGCGGCGATCACGAAATGTGAGCCTGATCCACTTTCTGACGGCCACGCATACCCGCAGTCACGCTCTGCATTGGCCGCAGATCACTGCGGCGTTCGTACCCGCTGCGGACGAATTCCCCGGCCCACGCCGCTGACCACGGGATCAGCCGCTCCGTCAGTCAACGATGGCCGGGTCGCGTCGATCACGTTGAGCCGCAAGGGAGAACCCGACGCCGGAGCGGTGCAGGACGGAGGCACCTACGTCATACCGGGCGTCGTCGGCCTGGAGGAGAACAGCCCCGGCGCTCACCTGACCGTGCGCGACGCGGCCGGGAACGATCTGGAGCGGCTGGCCTACCGGCAAAATACCTGAGCGGGACGAGTTGCGGGCTGAATCAGCAGGCAGGTCACCCGCGCCGACCGGGCGACTCGCCGGTGAGTCACCGGGTCCGGGGGCTGCCCCGGACCCGGTGACCACAATCGCATCCGTGCGAGCCATTACCTGCAATTGCGTTACGCATTTTCTGCGTACGGATAAGGCACCCTTTTGGCGGGCGCAGGGAAATCCGCCGTCAGATGTCTAGCTCGGCCTCAATGCGCCTCAGGTGATGACGGGCGAGAGCCAGGTTCGCCTTTGACCGGTCGAGCACGAGATAGAGGAAAAGGTTGTGGGCGCCATCGGAATTCCGCAGCAACCGGATCAGGTGGTACTGCTGGGCCAGCGTGATCAGGATGTCCTCAATCGAATCGTTCAGGTTGAGCGACTGCATGGTGCGCATCTTGGCTCTGACCACTTCGGTGTTGCCCGCAGCCGCCAGGTCCAGGTCAAGGTACTTGCCACCGCCGAGGGTGCCGAGCGGCATGCCGCTGTCCCAGTCGACCAGCGCGACACCCGTCGCGCCCTCGATGCTCATCGCTTCCTTGAGAGCGGTTTCGATGTTCATACGCCCAATCCCCCTCCAGTCATGCGGACGATCCCCATCCGGCACAAGTGAGGTAACACTAGCGAATGCCGACTCTTTTCGCAGTATAAAACTAATAAACTTTAATGCGTTACAAGATGTAACAATCAGGCTACTTTGAGTTTGCTGCATGTCCGGCTCAATGTGCAGATGAGGGGGCGGATGGACGAGCTTTGACAGCATTGATTACTGTATATTCCTGCCTGCGGCGACAGTAGCCGGCGACCGGCGGAGGGGCGGGTTGAGGTATGTTGTCCAGCCTTACGGAGGCACTCCGCCAAGTCATGGCGTTCGACGGTGTCCGGGCCGCGGCGCTGATCGATATCGCGACCGGCATGGTCGTGGGGTCGGTCGGCGAACAAGGTACGGATTTCCCGGCGGCCGCGGCCAGCATGGCCGATGAGGTCAGGACGGCGCGCGGCGTGGCCGGGTTCGGTCGGCTGGGCGGCGACCTCGATGAGATCTCTCTGGTCACCAAGGGCCGGCTGCATATATCCAAAGTCCTGGGCTCCCGGCCGGGCGAGGGCATGCTCCTGTATGTCGATCTGGACCGGGCGCGGGTGAACCTCGGCCTGGCCTCGCTGCAGATCGGCCGGCTGGCACCAGCGGTCCTGGCGTAGGCCGTGACCACCGAAGGATCCGAGGACGGCCCGGCCGGCCCCCTCCGGGAGGCGCTCACGGTCTGCGCGGCCGCGGGGATGTCGGGCACCCTGCGGGTGACTGGCCACCCGGGCGGAGCGATTCACCTGGTCGACGGCCGGGTGGTTGCTATCGAGACGCCTGGTGCGCCCAGCCCCGAGGTCCTCTTGCTCCGCTCGCACCGGATAACCGAATCCGACTGGGATACGGCGTTCGCCGCCGCCGCCGTGGCCGGCGGCCGGATGAGCGCCGAGCTCATTGCGCGCGAGATGGTCGGATCGGGAGAACTCGAGGGAGTGCTCAGGACCGCCCTGGCCGATGCCATGTTCGTCTTGGCCAGCGGGACCGTCGAGGAGTACCGCTCCGAACCGGGGCCAGTAGATTTCGTGCTCCCGGTCGAGCCGGGCGCCGAAACCGAGTGGCTGCTGGCCGAGACATCGCGCCGTATCCGGGTGCTCGCTTCGCTTCCCGACCGGTATGACCTGAACCGGGTCATGGCCGCTCCGGGAGCGGCGGCGCGGCCGGGCGCCAGGCTCGTCGAGAGCCAGGACGAGATCCTGGCTCTGGCCGACGGCAGGCGAACGCCTCGCGACATCGCATTCGCCCTGGGCCAGGGCGTCTTCGCGACGATCCTGCAGCTAGCCCGATTGCGCGAGGCCGACCTGCTGGTGACCGCTTCCCGCCGGATGACCGAGCGGGACCGCCGGGAGCCGGGTCACCAGGCCCCGGGCGATGAGCCCGGATCACCCTCCAAACTGCCTCGGCGGCAGCGAGACCGGTCGGCCTTGCTCCGGAATCCCAAGACGGCTGAACTGCGCGCGCCACTGCGCCTGCTGCAGCCACGTTTCGGCCGTTCCCCGGGTTCCGGCGAAACGCCATAACCATCGGATGCAATAGCCAGGCTAACCAGAGAAGGGGGGGCGCATGGCCGAGGACAAGCTGCTGGCCGAGATCCAGGCGCTGCGGGACAAGGTGACCGGGATCACGGGAACGGCGGTGGCGAGCCGCGATGGCCTGATTATCAGGGACGACACCGGCGGCGTGGATCCCGATAACCTCGCCGCGCTGACCGCCACCGCCCTGGCCCTGGCCCAGCGCCTGGTCAGTGAGGCAGGCCAGGGCACGCTACGCGAAGCCGTAACGCGAAGCAGTGGCGGCCACGTCGCCATCTACGCCGTCGGCGCCAACGCTGTCCTGGTCCTCCTCGGCGACGAGGGCCTGGACATCACCAGGCTGCACTATGAATCCAGGGCCACCATCGACACCATCGAGGCTCTCCTCGCTCTCAGCTCCAGCGAGAGTGCGGCAGGCTGAACCCAGTGACCGGGCTCTATTCACCCACCGTCACGCGATAGCCAGCGCTGGCACGAGCGGGGCGCCCGCGGGCCCATCACCAGTTGCGGTCTTGTCCGTGCCGTCCAGATCACGCGGAGCGTGATTGCCGCCAGCGGGATTGAGCCATCAACGGCAAAGACCACGTCGCTGGCTCCCGCATGGCGGCAAGGGCCGCGAAGGGCATTGGTGCCAGCCGGAATCCGGCAGTTACTGCTAGCGGGGGGCGCTCGTTGCCGCCTGCGGTGATGACCCGTGCCCCCGTGCGCGAAATCCTCGACTAAAGGCGTCAGCGCGGGAGGCAGCACACAACGGCTCTACCGCCGAACACGCAAGAAGCACCGACAGCGTACCGATGGCACACCTTACTGAGGGAGATCAGGATGGCAAGTCACGCAAGCGGCCCCGTGCCTGCCGGGGAAAGCTGGGACACGCTGGGCGGCCCGGATTCCGGTGGCCGCGAGGATGAAATCAGCGGCTCCGCCCCGGAGAGCGGGACCGACACGCTGGGCGGCCCGGATTCCGGTGGCCGCGAAGACGAAATCAGCGGCTCCGCCCCCGCCTGACAGGCCGGGTGGCAAGAGGCCAGGATGGGCAGTTCGACGCCGGGCCCAGGCCCCTGATGCACGGCTGGTATCACAGCGTTAACTTTGACCGGATCTGCCGATATCGTGCGCAGGGTGGAGGACATGCCCCGGCCGGGAGGTCGGGTGGGCGGACCAGAACTACTTGGCCCGCCGGTTCAAGGCGCACTACGGGCTCGGCGCGACCACCTACCGCGCGCGGTTCGCTCCTGACGCCGCGCGCCTTCATCCCGGAAAGCTGCCCGTCGTGCAACACGGCCGTGTGATGGCAGAAGTGCGGCCGCCCGGCGCCTAGCGCGTGCATCCGCGCCAGGGACGGTGCTTGTACCCGTGCAGTGGCGGTGGAGATCACCATGAGCTGGGCCCGCACGATCGTCGCCATTGCCAGCGGGCGCCGGACCAAATGGGACACCCTTGTCGTCAGGTCCGTGCTGGTCACCTCGCTCAACCTGGATCTGGGGCGCTGGGTGTGGTGGCCGGGCAAGCTGTACCGGCAATCAGTTCCGGAGCCCGAGCAACTGGAGGAGCAGCCATCGGCAGTGCCGTAGGCCAGCGACGCGTCACCGCGTCCGCGGTCACCGCCGTGCTGGCGGTGACCGCGTTCCTCACCACGGCCGGGGGAGCATCCGTGACCTCATCGGCCGGGTCAGTGCGCGGCGCGGTATCTGGAGCACCCGGCGTGCCGTATTCGCTTCCGGTCACCTTGCCGAAGGCCGGGACCTCGCCGGTGACCGACGCGGACGCACCGTACACGCCCGCCGTGCTCAGCCTGATCGCCCAGCTGGAGCCGAGCAACCCCCCGACGGCAGCGCAGATCGGCAATGCCGACCAGCTGCTCATCGGCGGGACGAACAGCACCTGCCACAACGTCGGCACCAGCGGCGGGGACAGCGGGCCGGCCGGCACCACCCCGGTGATCGCGCCGCTGTGCTGGACCGACGCCGAGGGCGTCAACGTCACCTCCGGCCCGAACGTGGGGGACACGACCGCATCCCCCGCCATCATCAGCCTGGGCTCCTCCATGGACCGCAGCCTGGCCAACGCCTGGGGCCAGGTCGAGGGCTCCGAAGGCCGGGAGCTGATGGCCACGGGCATCCTCGGCCCGCAGGCCGACACCGGCATCTACCTCAACTGGGGCCGCGGCCTGGACACGCCCGGCGAGGACCCGCTCGTCAACGGGGAGATCAGCGCGGCCCAGGTCAACGGCATCCAGGGCTCGGGCCTGATGTCCCAGGTCAAGCACTTCACCGCCAACAATGGCCAGGGTGACCGGACCCCGACCACCGTCCAGGACCAGGCGCTGCACCAGATGCTGCTGCCCGACTACGAGGACAGCCTCATCCAGGGCAACGCCGCGGCCGCGATGTGCTCCTACCAGATCTTCCACGACACCGGCTCCGGCGTCCCCTCCACCGGCGTGCCCACGCTCTACACCACCAGCCCGTACGCCACCGGGAACTCACCGGCCACCTGGCCGCTGAATGAGATGCACGATGCCTGCGAGCAGCCGCTGACCATGACCTACGTGCTGCGGGACATGTGGGGCTCCAAGGCCATTATCGGGCCCGACTACGGAGCCGTGCACAGCACCAGCGCCATCCTGCAGGGCCTGGACATGGAGCCCGGATCGAGCTTCTTCGGCACCACCAACGAGACCACGACCGACCCGACCGGCGACACGTGCGCCGACGCGGCCGCCCATCCCGTCTCGTGCGCCGCGGCGGGTGCGGTCCACGTGGCGGGCATCCCCGGCACCGGCTGCGGCGCCGCCGGATGCAGCGTCGGCAATGCCGTCACCTCCGGCGCACTGCCGGTATCGGTGTTCAACCAGTCCCTGGCCACCATGCTCTACCAGGAGCAGCGCTTCGGGATGCTGGGCTGCGACAGCACCTCCGGCAGCTGCGCCAACCCGGGCGGCGTCGGCGGCGACCGGACCGGTACCGCCGCCCTCCCGGCCGGTCCCACCACGGGCAAGCCCGTCATCGGCACGAAGAACGGCGACGCGGCCGTCGTGGAGAAAATGGCCGAGGAAGGCGCCGTGCTGCTCAAGAACGGCGCCAGCACGCTGCCGGTGACCGGCAGAGACCTCAAGAGCGGCGTGGCCGTCAGCGGTCCGGGCGCGGAATACACGATCGCCAACCCGAACAACGAGGGCGCAACCGGGTTCGCGGACCAGGACGCCATCGACCCGCTGCAGCAGCTCAAGGGACTGAGCGGTGAACCGGCCGCGTTCTCCTACTCCCCGGTCGGCGGCCCGACTGGCTACCCGGTGGGCGCGTCAGCGCTATCCACGTCCTCCACTTCGGTGACCGGGGGCCTGGAACGCACCACCGGGCCCGGCTCACCGGAGGTGAACTCCACCCTCGACTACACGACCGTCTCCGGCCATGGCCAGCTCAGGCCCGGTGACTACACCTGGGCCGGTTACGTGGACGTGCCCACCGCTGACACCTACACGTTCCGGTTCCAGTATTCCAGCGGCATCCCCGCCAGCGACGTGACGCTCTCCATAGACGGCCAGTCCAAGGCACTGACCAGCGCCAGGAGCTTCTACAGCGGCGAGTACTACGGCGGGACCACGGTGCCGGTCGGCATCACCAATGCCGGCTACACCCAGCCCGGGCTGACCAGCACCCAGGCCGCCCCCGGAACGCTGTCCGCGGGCTACCACGCGGTGACCATCACCTTCGACAACACCACGAGCAGCCCGGCCAGCTTCCGGTTCGCCGACAGCCAGCACAACGGCGACATCGCCAAGGCAGCCGCACAGGCCAAGGGCAAGTCCATGGCGATCGTCTTCGCCAACGACAACGGCCGCAACACCTGCGGCCCGTTCTCCTGCTCGCCGGCCACCACCGTGTCCTCCCTGCCGGCCAGTCAGGTGAGCCTCATCGAGGCGGTGGCCGCGGTCAACCCGAACACGGTCGTCGTGCTGAACACGGCCCAGGACATCGTGACCCGGCCCTGGATCAGCCTGCCATCGGTCAAGTCGGTCCTGGAGATGTGGAACGCCGGCGAGGAAGGCGGCATCGCGACCGCGCGGCTGCTGCTCGGCCAGGCCGACCCGTCCGGCCACACCACCGACACCTGGCCGGTCAACGGCAGCGACACGATCTACGGCTACCACCAGACCACGCCGCTCTACCCCGGCGACACCACGGGCACCCACCCCGAGCGGGCCGGCAGCACGACCAGCACCGACTGGACCCAGGGCATCTACTCCGGCTACCGCTACTACGACAAGGAGGGAATCCCGGTCCAGTTCCCGTTCGGGTACGGGCTGTCCTACACCTCCTTCAAGTTCTCCGGGCTGCACGTCAGCCGGGCCGCCGGCGGCGGGCTGGACGTCAGATTCGCCCTGGCCAACACCGGGAACAAGACGGGGGCGCAGGCCCCGCAGGTCTACCTGGGACCGCCCGGCAGCCAGCCGGCCGGCATCCAGTTCGCGGTCCGGTCACTGGCCCAGTTCGACCGGGTCACCCTGAGGCCCGGCCGGTCGGAAAACCTCACCGAGCACGTCGCCCTGCGGCAACTGCAGTACTGGTCATCGGCTAAGCAGCAGTGGGTCCTGGGCACCGGAAGCCGCACCGTGTACGTGGGAGACGCCGACGCCCCGGCCGACCTGCCGCTGCAGCAGACAATCACCGTGGCCGGCCCGGCCAGCGCGGGCGCGGCCGGCGTGACCTGCTCCGGCGAGCAGATCAACGCCACCACCATCAACGGGAACCTCACCGTCCCGCGGGGGTCCTGGTGCGACCTGGCCGACGTGACCGTGACCGGCTCCGTCATCGCGCACTACGCCACCGGACTGCGGATCACCGGGTCGAAGGTCGGGGGCAGCGTCTCCCTGGCCGACGCCAGCGCGGCCAGGGATCCGCTCAGCTCGGGAGCGAACGTCATCTGCAACTCCGTCATCCAGGACAACCTCACGGTCAGCGGCAGCGGCCAGGCGTCTGCGTGGAACATCGGCTCGTGCGGCGCTGTCAGCGTCGGCGGCTCGGTGCGCTTTACCGCCAACGCCGCCACCGGCAGCACCATCACCGCCACGAGCGTGGCAGGTGACCTGGCCTGCACCGGCAACGGCGGGGTCAGCGCGGCCGGCGACACCGTGCAGGGGCACGCGACCGGGCAGTGCGCACCCAGCGCAGCCACGTCACGGCGCCCGTGACACCACAGCGGCCGGCGGGCGGGCGCACATGAGCAGGCGATTACCCAAAGCGCGCAGCCGGGTGAGGTCATTACTTCCGCCGCCCTTGGCGAACCTGGTGCCCTTCGCGAAGTCGGCCCTGTCCATAAGTACCTGGACGAAAGCGGGAATCTCGGCGGGATCGGCCGATCCGTCCGCATCGAGCATCACGATGATCTCGCCGGTCGCGGCCGCGAACCCGCAAGCGAGCGCATTGCCCTTGCCTCTGCGGGTCTGCATAACTATTCGGGCATCGGGCCTCAGCCGGCGAGCAACCGCGCAGGTGTCGTCGACCGAGTGACCATCCACGACGATGACCGCGTGAATACCACCCGGCTCGATGACGTGGCCTGAGTACGAGGTCGCGCCTGGTTCCACGTGGAACTACGGGCTGATCCTGGACGGTTCCGATCCCGCCAGTTCGCTCACCGTCAGCTGCCCTTGTCCTCCTGCCCTTTTCAGTAGGTGGCGCGGCCGCCGCTGATGTCATAGACGGCGCCGGTGGAGAAGCTGCATTTGCCGGAGGCGAGCCAGGCGACCAGTTCGGCGACCTCCTCGGCGCGTCCTAGCCGGTGCATGGGGATGAGGCTGGTCAGGTGGGCGAGCACTTCGGGTGATGTCTGGGCGTTCATGGGTGTCTCGATGACCGCCGGTGCCACCGCGTTCACCAGGACGCCGCTGGTGGCCAGTTCCTTGCCCAGGGACTTGGTCAGGGCGATCACCGCGCCCTTGGCCGCCGAGTAGGCGGATAGGTTCGGGTTGCCGTCCTTGCCGGCCATGCTGGCGAAGTTCACGATGCGGCCCCAGCCCCGTTCCCGCATCCCCGGTACGAAGGCGCGGCAGAGGTTGAAGGTGCCCTGGACGCTGACGGCGAAGGTGACGGCCCATTCCTCGTCGGTGATCTCCCACAGCGGCTTGTTCGGGCCGACGATCCCGGCGCTGTTGACCAGGATGTCCACCGGGCCGGTGCGCTGCGCGGCCGCGCCGACCGCTGCCGGATCGCGGACGTCGGCGATGATGTCGGCCCCCGCCGCGATGTCCAGCGTGACGACGTCGACGCCGTCCCGGGCCAGGCGCTCCGCGCTGGCCCGGCCGAGGCCGCTGGCACCGCCGGTGACCACTGCCGTCCGGCTCATTCCCATGGCCCTTCCTCTCGTTTGGCTGCGCTGAATCGCGCGATCATCTGCTTTCCGGTTACTGGACGGGCCGTGGTTCACTCGAAATCGGACGTGTCGCCCGCCCCGTGGCGCACGATCTCGGGCTCTTCCTGAGAGAAGTCGATCACCGTCGTCGGCTCGGTGCCGCAGTCGCCCGAGTCGATCACCGCGTCCAGGACGTGGCCGAGCTGCTCGGCGATCTCCCATCCGTGGGTCATGGGCTCGTCCTGGCCGGGTAGCAGCAGGGTGCTGGAGACGAGCGGCTCGCCGAGTTCGGCGAGCAGCGCCTGGGTCACCACGTGGCGGGGAATCCGCACCCCGACGGTCTTCTTCCCCGGATGCTGCAGCCTGCGCGGCACCTCTTTGGTCGCGGGCAGGATGAATGTGTAGCTGCCGGGGGTCGCCGCCTTGATGGCCCGGAACACCGGGTTGGCCACCCGCACGAACTGGCCTAGCTGGGCGAAGTCCTGGCATACCAGCGTGAGATGGTGCTGGTCGCCGAGGTGGCGGATGGACCGGATCCTCGTCATGCCGTCCCGGTTGCCGAGCTGGCACCCGAGCGCGTAGCAGGAGTCCGTCGGGTAGGCGATCACGCCACCTGCGCGTACGATGTCGGCGATCTGGACGATCGCGCGCCGCTGCGGGTTGGCCGGATGGATGTCGAAGTACCTGGCCATGCGATGAGTTTAGGATCATCGCCCCGCGGGGGGCCGAACGGCCCGGCCAGGCGGGACCTCGGGCTGCAGCGCCCGATGACGTTGCACGACCAGGCTGACGAGACGAAACGGGCCCGCGAATAGCGGAGGTGCATATTTATGACAACCGGGAGCACTCCGGCGAACAGCCGGGACGGGCTGAGGGCGGTGCCCAACCGGGAGTCCCTGGCCCCCGCGCCCGCTGCCCACGAGCGCGCCCTGTGGACGCTCGGCCCAGCCGAGTGCTTCGATCTGCTGGAACCGGGTGGCGTCGGCCGCGTTGGGTTCGCGTCCGCAGACGGAATCATGATGCTGCCAGTCAACTTCGCCGTAACGGGAAAGACCATTATCTTCCGCACCGCACCGGACACGCTGCTGGCTGTGTACGCCGATGCCCGCGTCAGCTTCGAGGTCGACCGCTTCGACGAGGCGCTGCATGAAGGCTGGAGCGTCCTGGCGCAAGGTCATGCGCACAAGGTCACCGATGAGCGTGAGGTCGAGCACCTGGAGAACGGAACGCACCTGGAGCCGTGGGCAGCCGGCGCCCGTGACGTATATGTGCGCATCACGCCGACCCAGATCAGCGGGCGGCACATCCAGCCAGGCTAGGCCAGCCCCCGGCACCAGGCACGGAGCCGCAGGCCCGCTGACCCGAACCAGTAACACGGGCCCTCCGCACGGACGGCCTGGTGGATCGTTATCCTGCCGTCTGGCCCGGTCAGCCGAAGCCCTGCGCCGCCTTCCGGAAGGCCGCACGCGATGCCGATCCACTGGGCGGCGCCGGTGAGGATCACGATGGCCGGATTGCGGCCGGCCGCCCGGGAGAGCGTCGTCGACAGCAGCCCGGTGTAGTACGACGAGCCGCCCAGGGCAAGGAGTCCTCCGTCCATGGCCACCGCGGTGGCCGCGATGAGCCCGCCGCGTCCCACTGCCCGCTTGGCCTCGCCGCGCCCCACTGGGCTCCGGGGGCCGCGGTTACCGGCGACGACCAGGCCACCGAGAGCCACGACGGTCGGATCGAACAGGATGCTGGCGTACTTGGTGGCGTTGGCCAGCGCCAGCAGTGCCGCCCCGGCGGTCAGCAGCCAGGTGGAGTCATCCGGTGATGCCTGTAGCAGTCTGGCGGTTGGGCAGCTGTGGGGCTGGTGTTTCATCTACGTTTTGCACAAAATATGCCTATTACTAGGTTTTGTTGCGTTCATGTTGCTTACGTCCGTATCTCTGGGCCGATGTGACGCCGCTGCTCGGGCGGGCCCCCGACGCGGTGCGGCTCAGGGCCGCCCCAGGACCCGGACGGACCAGCCGGCCGCTCGCCACTGGCTGGCATCGAGCGTGCAGCGGGCATCGATGATCGCTCGCCGGGCCACGACCGTGGCCAGCGCGGCGGGGTCGATGGCCTGGTAATCCGCCCATTCGGTGAGGTGCAGGACCAGGTCGGCGCCTTCGGCGGCCTCCGAGACCGACGCCGCGTAGCGCAGGTCCGGCCGGCTCCGTGCCGCGTTCGGCATGGCCACCGGATCGTGCACGGACACGACCGCTCCCTCGGCGCTCAGCCGCCCGCAGACGTCGAGGCTCGGCGAGTCCCGGACGTCGTCGCTGTTGGGCTTGAACGCGGCGCCGAGCACGGCGATCCGCTTCCCGGCCAGCGACCCGCCCACGGCCTCCCTGGTCATCGTGGTGACCCGTGTCCGCCGGCCGAAATTGATGGTGTCGACGGTCCCGAGCAGGCTGGCCAGTGAGGTCACGCCGAGGTCGGCCGCGGTGGCGCGGAACGCGCGGATGTCCTTGGGCAGGCAGCCGCCGCCGAAGCCGAGGCCGGGCTTGAGGAATCTGGGGCCGATCCGCTCGTCGTGACCCAGCGCCTCGGCCAGCTGGACGACATCGGCGCCGGCGGCCTCGCACGCCTCCGCCATGACGTTGATGAAGGAGATCTTGGTGGCCAGGAAGGCGTTGGCCGACACCTTGACCAGCTCGGCCGTCTCCAGGTCCATGACCAGCGCCGGAATGCCCGCCGCGAGCGGCTTGGCGTAGATCCTGCGCAGCAGCCCGGCGGCAGCGTCCGCCGTTACCCCGAAGACGAAACGGTCGGGGGCCAGGCTGTCCTGAATCGCGTAGCCTTCGCGGAGAAATTCGGGGTTCCAGGCCAGGCCGACCCCTGTCCCGGCCGGCGCGGCCGTCCTGATCTGGTCCAGGAGCGCCCGCGCGGTACCGACCGGCACCGTCGACTTGCCGACGATCAGGCAGGGTGTGGCCAGGTACGGCGCGAGAGCGCCGGCCGCTGCGTTCAGGTAGCTGAGGTCGGCCGCGCCGCCGTCGGCCTGCGGCGTTCCGACGCACAGGAAGTGGACCTCGCCGAACTCACCCGCCTCCGCGAACGACGTGGTGAAACGCAGCCGGCCCGCGTCCAGGTTCTTGCGCAGCAGCGGTTCGAGGCCTGGCTCGAAGAACGGCGTCTCGCCGGCCCCGGCCCTGGTGATCTTCTGCTCGTCCACGTCGAGTGCGAGAACCTCGTGCCCGAGGTCCGCCATACACACGGCATGGGTCAGCCCGAGGTATCCGGCGCCGATTATGGTCAGCCGGAGCGGGGTGACGGTGGTGCCCATGGGCAGGTCATCCTTTAATCGGAGCAAGGCTCAGGGAAGTGTTCACCGACGTCGTCGTCACGCGGCCATCCGGCCGGGGTGCCGCATACCTTATAGCCGGAAAGTCACTACTTCCCGGTATATGTGGCGAAACCGCCACTATGTTCCTGGGTTGCTCGTCTGTCGCCAAAATTCTTCACAAATTGTCCGTTAAGCCGCCGTTTTGAAACGGACATAACGTCCGATTTGCCCCATTCTCGGGCCCGTGTTTTAACAGCGAAGATTCACTGTGACCTTCGTCTCGGTGGCGGTGGCGGTGGCGGTGGCGGTGGCGGCCAGATCATCTACGCCGACGGCGGCATCACCGCTGTGCCCTAGCCCCGAAGTTCCGTGTCCTGAGATACGTGAAACCGGGCGTTGTGCTGCCGGGGTGGGCTCGGGCTAGCGGAGGGGAATTCTTGTCCGCGGCCCCATAGTGTGCAGCTATGGCCTCGTGGTGGCATCGCGATGTGATCGCGGCAGGCAAGCTGCCCCTGATGCTGTGCTTTCTGGCCTTCGTAGTGACGTTCGTGTCCACCCGGACGATCACCCGGCTGATCCGCGACGGCCGCGGCCCGTTCCGGAATCAGGTCACCGCCAGCGGGACACATATTCATCACTCCGTGCCCGGCCTGATCCTGCTGATGGTGGGCGCCTTCACCGCGGTCGGCGGTCCCGGCTCGCTGGGCTGGCGCTCGTTCGCCGGGGTCCTCGTCGGTATGGGCACGTCGCTGGTCCTGGACGAGTTCGCGCTGATCCTGCACCTGCAGGATGACTATTGGAGCGGTCAGGGGCAGCTCTCGGTCGAGGCCGTGACTCTGACGGCTGCCTGTCTGGGCCTGGCTCTCGTAGGCTTCAGTCCCTTCGGCGTCCAGGGCGTCGACGGTATCGAGCTGTCGTTCCGCTTGAGCGCGACCGGCGTTTTCCTCGTCGATGGCGTCCTGGCGGTGATCTGCGCGCTCAAAGGCAAGTACCGCTCGGCGCTCTTCGGCCTGTTCGTGCTGCCCATCGCGGCGATCGGCGCCCTGCGGCTGGCCCGGCCGTCATCGATCTGGGCCCGGCACCGCTACCACGGCGAGCGGCTCGAGCGCTCGGAGCGGCGCGCCGCCGCGTTCGATCGCCGGTGGGGACCGGTCCTGCTGGACTGGGAGAATTTCATCGGCGGGCGCCCTTCCGGCGCCTCGGACAGCACAGCGAGCACGGTGTAATCGGCATTGGACAGGCCGCTGCTGGCCTGGAGCTGCTGCTCGATGCGCGCTCGCAGCAGCTCCAGCACCCTGGTCAGCGCGGCCCGCATGCCGATAGCACGCACGCAGGCCGAGGATCGGCCGTTGCCCATGCCGCGCCGCTCTTATCCTCACCCGGACTACCCGCAGGGATGACCCGGACGATCACCATGGCTGCTGATGCCCCTGGTGCAGTTCGGTAGGATCAAGCCCAATGGATACCGAAGTGGCGCCTGCGGAGCTGTACCTCGTTGTTGGGTTTGACGACTCACCTCCAGCCGGCCGGGCGCTCGACGCCGCGGTCAGGCTGCTTCGCGGCCGGGCCGGCCGGATCCAGGTGGTCTACGTCGCTCACCTGGACAGCATTGACATGCTGTCGGCAGGCGCCATTGCCGAGATAGAAGCCAGCTTCGGCGAGATCGCGCGGGAGTTGCAGGCCACGGCCGGCGAGCGGCTGCGCGGCGGCGAGGAGCGCTGGGAATTCGAGCGGCGCCAGGGCCTGATCCCGGACGAGCTGATTGCGGCGGCCACGGGCATCCGCGATGCCCATCCCGGCGATGATGTGGCGATCGTGGTCGGCAGCTCGTCGCATGCGGTGCACCGCATTGTGGGCTCGGTCGCCGTCAGCCTCGCCCGCCGCTCACCGGTGCCCGTCGTGGTCGTACCCTAGGCGGCCGCTGCGAGGATGCTGGCCAGCCGTCGGCGTTCAGGCTCGGTGAGCCGGGCTGAGAAAGCCTGTGGTGTACTCCTCGACGGACTGGCGCAGCTCGGCCAGGGCCGAGCGCGGGGCAGCGATCAGAGCTTGTAGCCGATGGCGCGAAGCAGGTGGTGCCGGTCGGCCGCGTCCGCGTCTGTTTCGATCCCGGTGGGTGGTGATCCGTCGATCACCCCGATGATCCCGCGCCCGCGGTCGGAGACCGCGACCAGGACGTCAACGTCGTTGGCGGTGGCGCAGTAGATGCCGCAGACCTCGGGGACCGCCTTGATCTGGTTCAGCACGTTGATCGGGAAACCATCCCGCAGCAGGACGAGGAAGGCGTGCCCGGCGCCTATCGCCAGGGCGTTGCGTGCCGCCGATTCGGTCAGTTCCGGGTCGTTACCGGACCGGCGGACGAGCCTGGCCCCTGAGGCTTCGCAGAACCCCAGGCCGAAACGCAGGTGCGGGCTCGCCCCGGCCAGTGACTCGTGCAGATCCTCCACGGTCTTGATGAAGTGAGCCTGCCCGATGATGACATTCATGTCCTGTGGCTTGTCGATCGTGACGACCTCGATGGAAACCATGCTCACCTCCGTCGCGGGCCAGCGGCTAGCTGGGATGCGTGGCAGCGGGGAGATCAGTTCGCGACTCATCTCCCTGCCGCGTGGCGGGCGCTGCCGGTGGATTATGGATAGCTACGTTGTGCCAGCCAGCCCCGGCGTTGATGATATCGGGGACGAGCAGCTGGCCGCCCTCTACACGATGCCGTGCCACTCCACGTCCCGGCCAGAAGTGAGGCAGCGCCGTGCTGAAGACATACGACCGTGACGGGGTCACCGTGGTCGAACTGGATCACGGGCCGGTGAACGCGCTCGACCTCGAACTGCTTCGCGCCCTGACGGCCACCGTCGAGCGTGCTGACTCGCCGGTCGTGCTGACCGGCGCGGGCCGCATCTTCTCGGCAGGCGTGGACTTGCGCCGCATCGTCGAGGGGGCGGACAGCTACGTCGCGGATTTCCTCACCGCGCTCGCCCGCGCGTTCCTGGCCGTGTTTACCCATCCGAGGCCGACCGTCGCCGCGATCAACGGGCATGCGATCGCGGGCGGCTGCCTGTTTGCGCTGTGCTGCGACACCCGGGTGATGGCGGCCGGGAAGATCGGGCTAACGGAGCTGGCCGTTGGCGTCCGTTTCCCCCGCTCCGGGCTGGAGATCGTCCGCTACGCCCTCGGGGCGGCGTCCGGCCGGGTGGTGCTGCGCGCGGACACCGTCGACCGGGACGAGGCGCTGCGGCTCGGTGTCATCGACGAGATCACCGAGCCCGCCGTGCTGCTTGGCCGGGCGGTAGCGCTCGCCTCCCAGCTGGGCAGCTACCCGGCCGCGGTCTACGCCGCGACCAAATGCGACCTGCAGCGGCCAGTGCTCGAGGCCATCAACGCCGGCGGCGACGCCGCCGTCACAGCCGCCTGGAGCTCACCAGAGACCAGGCAACTGCTTACGGACCAGCTTGCCGCCCTGGCCGGCAAGCCGACGGCGCAGACGTCCGAGTAAGCAGGGCCGCTTGCTCACCGGCGCCGTTCTACCCCGGCGCGGGCACTGTTGCGCTGGCCGATCGCGGCCGGCCAGGCCGCGGGCGCGGGAGCCGGGGCATCCATGTTGTGGTCAGCCGCGGTGCTGTCCGGCGCCTTCTCCGTGAAGGCGCCGGACAGCACTGGCCCCGGGCCGGTAGGCCCTGTGGCGTTCCGCCCGTCCCCGGCACGTGAGCCGGGCGATGGCTGCTAGCTGTTCTTGCCCTCGTTGTCGTACCAGTTGTCGCCGCTGACGACGGTGCCGGTGGTCGGGTTGAGTATCACCTTGTTGAAGTTCGGCCAGGTGCGGAAGTCAAGCAGGCCCCCGGGGGCGTCCAGGCTGCCCGAGGTCGCGTCGAACGAGCCGACGATGCGCTCTCCGCCCAGCCAGTTGTCCTCGATGAACTTGACCACCGAGGTGGTGTCGGTGCGGTCGCTGCTGATGTAGTTGTCCCGCGTGTACGGCGAGATCACCACCATGGGCAGCCGCTGGCTGTAACCGCAGCGGCCACTACCGCTGCCGATGGTCACCGCGGTCTCCTCGCACATGGCGGTGTCGATCGCGGAATTGTCGGACCCGTTGATCAGCTTGGGCGCGACGTGGTCGTACCAGCCGTCGGAGTCGTCGTACGTGATGACGATCGCGGTCGAGGGCCAGTACTTGGACTCCTCGATCTGGTTGACCTCGTTGACGACGAAGTTCTGCTCGTCGAGCGGGCCGGACTCGCCCGGGTGGCCGCTCTCCTCGGTCGTGCCCTTCAGGAAGCTCACCGACGGCAGGTTGCCGTCCGTTAGCGTCTCGGAGAAGTCCGACAGGTCGTACTGGTGGTTGGCCTGGTCGGTGCGGCCGATCGCGGCCTCCGACGACGGCGGCAGGTGGGCCGGGTTCGCGGTGGAGGCGCTGAACTGGAAGGGGTTCCAGTGCGGCGTGTACTCCTGGAGTTCGGTCCCGGCGATGTTCTGGCTCTCGGCGCCGCAGACCGCACCGCCGCTGTTGGTCGAGGTCGGGGCGAACCCGCCCTGGAACCAGCCCCAGGTGACGTGCTTGGCGTCCAGCAGGTTGCCGACGTTCTGCCCGGTCAGCACGCCCTCCGCGCTGGAGGAGGTGTGGTTGGAGTCCGAGCACTGGTCGTAGTACGGGTCCAGGTCACCGTAGATGGTCCCGTCCGAGGTCACCGCGCCGGCGTCGGTCGTCTTCGCACCCGAAGGGGTGACCGCGTAACCGCCGGAGCTGAGGCCGGAGCTCACGTCGATCGCCCCCGGCGTCGACGGCCCGAACGTGGTGTCCCAGTTGTTGTCGCTCATCGCGTAGTTCTGCGCGTAGTTCCACAGTGCGGTGTCGGTGTTGCCGTCGTAGTAGTCCATGACGATGCCGGGCGGCCCGTAATACTCGCCGGTGGTGGAGCAGCCATCCGACTGGGTGTTCTGGACGAACTGGTCCATCTTGCCGCCGTCTTCGGCTTTTTGCTCCGCCGTGTACGAGTGGTCCTGGTCGCAGGTCAGCGCCTCGGAATGGGTCAGCCGCTGCGGGTTGTACTCGTTCGGGTTGCTGGTCAGCAGCGGGCCGGCCGGGCCGCTGCTGGTGACCTTCGTGTACAGCCCGTTCACGGCCGGCGTACCCGGCTTCGCGTGGAAGGGGGTGCCATCGGTGTTCGCCGCGTACGGGTACGTACCGAAATAGTGGTCAAACGACACGTTCTCGTCGAAGATGACGACGACGTGCTTGATCGGCGTCGCGGTTTTGGTGTCGCGGTACAGCGTGGCGGATGCGGTCGCCGGGACGTGGTAGCCCGGGTACTCGGCCGCGAGCCTGGACGCCAGCGTGGTGCTCGCGTTCGCCGCCGTGGCCCCGATGGCCGCGCCGGCGCCCAGCGCCACTGCCGCGCCTACCGTGAGGATGGGCCGGAGCCGTTTGCGCCGGCTCCGGGCAATTGGGCCTTCGATCATGCTGACCCTCCTGAGTTCTGCCTGACGTGAGCGGCGCCTCCGGAAGGTCGCCGCGGGGCGCACCTTCACATAGCCCCGCGCCAGAACATTTCATACCTGCTTGTCTATGTATCCCGCCAAATATGGCCAGAAAGTAAACGAACAGTCAACATTCCCAAAACTCGCGCCGTGTGATGCATGAGCCCGTGCCGGGTGGCCTTGCTGGCGGCATAGGGGTCCGCAAACGGCCGGAACCTGTGGGCGATCCGGCCCCAGCTTTGGAATTCTTTCTGGCTGCCAGGCCGTACCCCGGGCGACGGCACGCAGATGGCCCATATCCTGTGGGCCCGGAGGAGAGGCAGTTATCGTGAAGAGGGTTCTGCTGGTGGGCGTGGGCGTGCTGATCACGGTGGCAGGAGTCATCTTCACGCTGCAGGGCCTTGGGGCCATCGGCGGAAGCGCCATGTCGGGCGTGACCTTCTGGGCTGTGGCCGGTCCCGTGATTGCACTGGCAGGGCTGGCCATGGTGGCTATCGGCCTGCGCCGTCGTCTCGCGTCTTAATCGCACACCACCATCACTATCTTTGGCGGCTAGCCGGACGGGGTTACCTCGTACCACAGGCCGCCGTTCAGGTTGAGCCTGTTGCCGTTGGCCTGGCCCGCGGCAGTGTCGCCGACATAGGTGTAGAGGGGATGCCCGTCGTAGGTGGCCTGGACCGGCCCGTCGGACCGGGTGATCGTGCCCAGCCTGCCCGTGACGCCCGGGCCGGCGGTCGCGGCTCCCCGCACCGGTGGCCAGTATGCGGCGCACGTCCCGTAGCAGGCTGACCTGGTGGCGGTATCGGGGGCGAACCAGTACAGCGTGCGTCCCCTCGCGTTCGTCAGCACCGTCGCGCCGCCGATGTGCGCGGTCTTCAGGCTGCCTCCCGCGGCGGTGGCGCCCGGGCCGGTAGCGGTCGCCGCGGAAGCGCCGAGCACCGCCAGCGCGGCCACGGACACGGCGGCCACGGATGCCGCCACCACCCGGGTACCGGGCCTGTCAGCCCGGAGGTCGGCCAGCAGGCCGCCGCCGGCCCCGCCAGGCGCGGCCCGGGTGCCGGACCGGTCGCGGCCACCGGGCGCAGCCGCCAGACCCGCCAGACCCGCCAGGACCGCGAAGGCAGCCACTTCTATTACCCCGGCGACAATCCCCGCCGTTGTCCGGACCTCCTTGAACGCGAACAGTCCGATCCACAACGACAGGAGGTAACCGCCCAGGGTGGCCAGGGCGAACCCGGCGCCGGCCACCGCGGCGAGCCATTGGCCGGTCGCCAGTACCACGGCACCGAGCCCGAAGGCCGCGATCACCTGGAGCAGGAACAGCCAGCCGATCGTCGGGATCGACCGGTAGCCGGTCAGGTACAGGTCGAGGTGAATCGCGCCCGTCGCGACCAGCAGCCCGCCCCCGGCCAGCCGCAGTGCGAGCCGTGCCCGTGTGCGCATGGCGGGCCGCCTCTGCTCCGTCACCACGTGCTCCTCCGGCCGCCGGCCGTCACCCGGCCGCTCAGTATCCGCCGCCACCGGAGCCCGATGACGGGCTCTGGGCTGGCGCCGCGCCGCCGGAGGCGGTCACCTCGTGCCACACACCACCGGACAGGTTGAGCCCGTTGCCCTTCGCCTGGCCCGGTGCGGTGTCAGCGACGTAGGTGTAGAGCGGATGCCCGTCGTAGGCGGCCTGCATCGAGCCGTCCGAGCGCGTGATCGTGGTGAGCGTGCCGGTGACGCCGGGACCCGCGGTCGCCGGGCCCGTCACCGGCGGCCAGTACTTTGCGCACGCCCCGTTGCAGTTCGACTTGGTCGCCGTGTCCGGGGCGAAGGAGTACAGCGTGAAGCCCTTGGCGCTGGTCAGTACGGTTACGCCGCCGATGGTGGCGGTCTTCAGGGCCGTCCCGGATGAGCTCGCGCTGGCCGGGGCAGCGGCCGAAGCGCCGGCCGCTGGCGGGCTGCTCGAGCTTTGCGGGGTCGTCGTCGCTGAGCTGCCGCATGCCGCAGCGATCAGCGCCACGGCCACCAGCCCAAAGGGAGCCCCTACTACTTTCCTACGCACCGGCCGTCTCCGTTCGAAGCGGAAATTTACGAGATGCCCGTGGTACGTAACGCGAAGCGGATTTGCCTGGCGCGGGCCGGAAATTCTTCAGGCCACGGTCAGGATCGGTTAGCGCGGCCTTCCGGTGCGCCCAGCAGGATGGGAGGTGACACCGGCAGGAGGCGACGGCAAGCGCACGCCAGTATCGTGATGCGTTACTCGTGGCTAAAGCGGATCACAGTAAGGTAATGGCAGTTTCGCAGGAGGCTCGCGAGCCGCGTGAACGCCGCCGGATAAAGGAGTCCGCCATGCGCCGACTGATCCGGCAGTTCGTGCGCGTCGAGACAGTAGCCGTGCTGGTCACCGCGTGGCTGGCTGGCGCGCTCGGGCTTGGGCTGGCAACAGGCGGGGGCGCGGTGCCGACGGTGGCACTGATGGCGCTGGGCCCGTTGCTTGGCGGCCTGCTCCTGCTAATCAGGCACAACCTCGACCTGGCCAGCCGGATCGGCAACCTGGCCGGCGAAACCAACCGCACGCTCGACACCGTGCGGCGGGTCCGAGCCGACATCGAGGAAAAGGTCGAGAAAGAGATCAAGAAAGAGATCAAGCAGACATTCCGCCAGCTGGAAGCGTTGCAGAACCTGAGCGCCGTGCTGCCGGCCAACGACCTGCTGCCCGCCACCCGGGGCTGGGCAGCGTCGCCGGACCTGCTCGTAATGCTGGTCGACCTGGTCATCAGCGAACGGCCGTCGCTCGTCGTGGAATGTGGCAGCGGCGCGTCCACGCTGTGGCTCGCACTAGCGATGCGGCAGTTCGAGATCGACGGCCGGATCATCGCGCTCGATCACGACCCGGTTTTCGGCGGCAAGACCCGCGACCTCCTGGCCAGGCATGACGTCCGCGATCTCGCCGAGGTCCGGGACGCCCCGCTGGAGAGCTTCAGCCTTGATGGCGAGACCTACTCGTGGTACGCGAGGCGGGCATGGGAGGACCTGACGGGGATCGATCTCCTCTTCGTTGACGGGCCGCCCGCCACCACGGGTCACCAGGCCCGCTATCCGGCGCTGCCGCTGCTGAGCGGATCGCTGAGCCCGGTTGCCACCGCCGTCCTCGACGACCTCATCGTGCCGGACATGCAGAAAGTACTGCGGCGCTGGCTTGACGCGTACCCGGATTTCGGCTCCGAGATCCTCCCGCTGGAGAAACAGGCCGCGGTGCTGCGCAGGAGATAGCCGGCCAGCGGGCCGGCGCCGGCGACCTGACGGTTTCCTCTGCGGGGGTGCTAGGGATGCGGGCGACCGGGGCCGTGAAGTAATGGGACCGTTATCTCATCACTGTAGCAGGGTGACGGGACAACCGTCGCATCAGTTACGCTGTGCGTATGGCCCGATGGGAACCGGAGGCACGGCTGCGCCTGGTGCGCGCGGCACTGGACCTGTTCACCGAGCAGGGCTACGACAACACCACCGTTGTCCAGATCGCCGAGCGAGCCGGACTGACCAAGAGCACCTTCTTCCGGCACTTCACCGACAAGCGGGAGGTGCTGGTCGCCGGCCAGGACACGCTCTGCCGGCTCCTCGCGGACGGGATTGCTGGCGCCCCCAGCACTGCCACGCCACTGGAGGCGGTCGCCGCAGCCCTCGACTCCGCCGCGGTGGCCTTCACGCCCGGCAAGCGTGATCTCGGGCCCCGGCTCCAAGCGGTCATCGCCGCCGGCAGCGAGCTGCAAGAGCGCGACGCGCTCAAGCGCACCAGCCTCGCCGCGGCCATGGCAGAAGCACTCCAGCAGCGTGGCGTACCGGATCCGGCCGCGAGCGTCGCGGCCGAGCTCGGAGTCCTCGCCATCAAGCGCGCCCATGCCCGCTGGGCCAACCCGGCCAACCAGCAACCGTTCAGCGAACTCGCCCGTCAGTCACTGCAAGAGCTCCGAGCCGCCAGCGCAGCGCTCAGCTAGCATCCGCCCCGTCGCCCCGTCGCCCCGTGCTCGCGGTTGCGCGCGCTCACCGCCGGGAGCGGACCTGGTAGTCCAGCGAGGCCTCGCCCGCCTGATCTTGCCGATAACGCCTTACGGTGGCGGCTGCCGCCGTTGCGAGCCCTGTTTCTCTTCGGCCATTCCGGCGTGGCCAGGGTCCGGGCCTGGCGGGATTCGGCGAAATACTGCCCCGAGCGCCGGTCCCACAGGAATACCGTGGCGACCAGGGCCGCCCCCCATTCGGTCAGCCCGACGACGAAGTTGAGCTGGGTGGAGACCCCGGTCACGCTGCTGCCGAACACCCCCATGGTGTTGAGGACGAAGAACGTAGTGGCGAGGGCCCGGGCCCCGCGCAGGCCGCGTCTGATCCGCCGGGCCGTCCACAGCCAAAGGCCGCCGGCCAGAGTGCCCAGGATGATCGCGCCCACCACAACGCTCGGCGCGGTGATGGCTGCCTCCCGGGCCGGGGACTGATGCTGGAGCTGGACGGCCGCCCGCATCGCGGGCTGGGCCACCACCGCGAGCAGGAACCCGGCTACGCACAGCAGCGCACCGAGGTAGATCAGCCGGACCGCGTTGATCACCGGGAGCGGCGGCACCGGCCGTCGCGGCGTGATGACCGCGGCGGGCCGGGCCGCCGAGGGCATCGTCCCGGACGGCGGCATAACCGGGGCCGGCCCGGGGTGATCGGCCCCGTTCGGGCTGGCCCCGCCCAGGCCGGCCGCGGGCGGGGCCAGTGCTACCGCGCCGGTCACCGGCCAGGACGCCGCCGACATCACCGGGACGGGTGCCGCGACGGGCGGCGGCAACAAGTCAGCGGGGACGGCCGTGCGTTCCAGGCAGAAGTCCAGGATCTGGCTCAGTGAGGGCCGGTCGCCCGGCTGTTTCGCCAGGCAGGCCTCGACTAGCGTCCGCAGCCGGGGCGGGCAGCCGTTCAGGTCGGGAGGCTCGTAGATGACCCGGTGCGAGACCGCCGCCGGATGACCGTTCCCGAAGGGCGGCCGGCCGAGCGCCGCGTAGGCGGCCAGCGAACCGAGCGCGAAGATGTCCATCTTCGGGGTGACGGGCAGGTCCAGGATCTGCTCGGGTGCCATGAAATGCACGGTGCCCACCGTCATCCCGCTGCGGGTCAGCGCGGTCGACTCCAGCGCCCGGGCGATCCCGAAGTCGATCACCCGCGGCCCGTCCGGGCCGAGTACCACGTTGGACGGCTTGAGGTCACGGTGCACGAGCCCCGCCGCGTGGATGGCCTGGAGGGCCTCGGCGACCCCGGCGGCCAGATGGAACACCTTGGCCTCCGGCATCGGGCCGTCGTCGGTCACGGCCTGCTGCAGCGACGGCCCCGCCACGTACGCCGTGACCAGCCAGGGCGGGCTGGCGTCCGGATCGGCGTCCAGCAGTTCGGCGGTGTACAGCCCATGCACCCGCTGGGCGGCCTGGATCTCCTGCCGGAAGCGGGCCCGGAACTCCTGGTCATCGCTGAGCTCAGGCCGCACCACCTTCACCGCGACCGGGCGGCCCGCGGCGGTGGCGGCCAGGTAGACCCGGCCCATGCCGCCCGCGCCCAGCCGGGCGCGCAGCCAGTAGCACCCGATCTCGACGGGATCGTCGCTGCCCAACGGCTGCATACCCAGATGCCTCGTCCTTCGCCACCATGGCTACGCCGGGTCGGTCTGCCTATCGCCGTCCTCGCGCGGCCCTAGCCGTGGGGCTTCCCGGGCTGCGGACAGGCTGCCGGCGCCACACTATCGGCGCCCGGTGCCGCGTCGTGACTATTCCGGCCATTACCCCGAAAGCAGCCAGAGGTGACGCCGCGGTATTGTGCCGCCGCCCCGGGTCAAAGCGGGCCGGCGAGCCTCGATGCCCCAGGGCATCGGTCCGCATCGGGGAAGGCGGTCACCCGCGCGTCCGGCGGCGACATCCAGTTATCCTGATCTTGCTACGGCGGAGGGGCTCGCCGTTAACCGCGACCGCGTCGCAAGGCGCAGCATCGTCGCCAACGGTCCCTTACCCAGTGGGTAGGAGGACAGGTGGGCATGATCGATGATCCGCTGGCCGTTGCGCTCAGTGACGTGGCCGCCCTGGGGACGGATCGTGACCGCGACCAGATTGCGGCTGTGCGCGATCGGCTGGCGTCGGCGCGGCTGCGGGTGCTGGTGGCCGGTGAGGCCATCCGCACGCCGCGCTCGATGACCTGGTGACGGAGCGCGGGAATCCGGCGAACCGGCGCGGCGTCGCCAGCGTCACCGTCTATGTCGACGCTCCGGTACTCGCCGACGGCGTGGAGCTGGTCGATACGCCCGGGACCGGTTCGGTGTTCGCCTGGGACACCGAGGCGGCTCATGACGCGCTGGAGTCGATGGACGCTGCGGTGTTCGTGCTGACCGCCGATCCACCGGTATCGGCCAGTGAGCGGGACCTGCTCCGCAGGGTCGCGGGGCTGTCCGTGACCACATTTGTGGTCCTGAACAAGGCCGATCACCTGGATGAAGGCGGCCTGGCCGAGGCGGTCGGGTTCACGCAGCGGGTGCTCAGTGAGGTGCCGGGCCATGCGGACCGGGCCGGCGCATCCGGCGCGGTGTACCCGATGTCGGCTCGTGCCGCACTCACACCGGCCGGTGATCCGGGATTCGCCGTGTTCGCCGCTGATTTCGCCGCCTACCTGAAGACCAGCCGGCTCAGCGATCTGCGCCTGTCGGCGGCCGCGCAGGCCCGGCGGATCGCCATGTCGCTCCAGGACGAGGTGGCGCTGACGCGGCGGGCGGCCCAGATGCGGGCCGGCGACGCCGCGACACGGGTGGAAGAGTTCGGCGCGCGGCTGGCCGAGGTCGCCGTACACAGCCGGGACGCGGTGGCCGTGGTCAACGCGGAGTCAGGGCGGCTGCTGTTCGCGCTCAACGACGCGGCGGATCAGGCGGTGCGCCGGCTGCGCGATGACGCCGGCAGGCAGCTTGATGAGCTGTCCGGCGGCGAGCTGCGGACCGCGCCACCAGCAGACATCGAGCGAAAAGGACATGAACGACTGGCCGTATCGGTCCTGGATGCGGTCAGCGCCTGGCGTGACGAGCGCCGGGAACAGATCGAACAGGGGCTGGCCCGCGTGGACGCGCGGCTCGCCGGCGACCTGAAGGCCGAACTGGACGTGCTGCGCGGCTCCGCGGCCGAGTTGCTGGACCTGGACCTGTCGCTGCCCGAGCCGGGCGGGCGGCTGACCGAGGACCGGGCTTTCTTCTTTTCCGCGGGCGAGGATGCGGGCCAGACGGAGCTGCTCGCCGGGGCGATCCGCCGCAGCCTTCCTGGCGGAATCGGCCGGCGGCGGGCCTGGGCATACCTGCGCCGGGCGGCCGCCGACCTGGTGGGCAGCCAGGTGGGCCGGGCCCGGGCCGACCTGCAGTACCGGCTGGCGGAGGCAACTCGCGTACTCGTCCGCGTCGTCGAGCAGCGGTACACCGACGGCACGGAACGCATGTCCGCCGCGCTGCGGGCGGCAGCAGACCTGCGCCAGGAAAGCGACACCGAGGCCGGGCGGAAGGAGACGGCGCTGGCCGAACGCGAAGGAGCATTGCGCCGCGTGCTCAGCCTTCTCGATCAGGAGGGAGCGTGCCCGCCGCGGCGAGCGCCCGGGTGAGCCTGCAGATCATCGAGAATGGTGACCCGGCCCGCGCCGTGCGTGATTACGCGGCGCCCGCTCCGGTCCGGCGACGTCAACCTCTACCTCCTCTATTGTTCGCCGTCGTGCTGCTCGCCGACGTTCTCGGCGCGGTCTGGCTATCAGGCCGCGGTCCGGACGGTGCCGCGTGTCCCCCGGCGGTCAGGGC
>PLRW01000122.1 GCA_003164955.1 Actinomycetota bacterium | reverse complement strand
CCCCGATGAGCCGCACGGCGAGCCGTACGGCCTGAACGGCCCGGACGAACCGCGTGGACCGCACGGACTGCACCGGTCGTATGAACCGCATCGGTCACATTCACCAAGCGGGTCACACGATCCGGCCGCCGCTACGGGTGGCTTTGACCTGGAAGAACGACAGGCACTCCGCCGGGTGGCGGGCCTGTCGACCGAGCTCCAGGACGTCACCGAGGTTGAGTACCGTTCCCTCCGACTGGAGCAGGTGGTCCTGATCGGCGTATGGGCCGAAGGCAGCCTGGCCAGTGCGGAGAATTCCATGCGGGAGCTGAGCCGTCTGGCCGAAACCGCGGGTTCGGAAGTTCTGGAGGGTCTCATCCAGCGCCGTAGCCAGCCGGATTCGGCGACCTACGTCGGCTCGGGCAAGGCTGCCGAACTGGCCGACATCGTCGCGTCCGTGGGCGCGGACACGGTAATCTGCGACGGCGAGCTCACACCCAGCCAGCTGCGCCGCCTGGAGAGCGTCGTCAAGGTCAAGGTGATCGACCGGACCGCGCTGATACTGGACATCTTCGCCCAGCACGCCCGCAGCCGGGAGGGCAAGGCGCAGGTCGAGCTGGCTCAGCTCGCCTACATGCTGCCGCGCCTGCGTGGCTGGGGCGAGTCGATGTCCCGGCAGGCAGGCGGCCGGGTCGCCGGCGGTGGCGGAATCGGGACCCGCGGCCCCGGTGAGACCAAGATCGAGACCGACCGGCGCCGGCTCCGCACGCGGATGGCCAGGCTCCGGCGGGAGATCTCCGGAATGGCCGCCGGGCGGGAGGTCCAGCGCGGCCAGCGCCGTCGTCGTGACGTTCCGTCGGTCGTTATCGCGGGCTACACCAACGCCGGCAAGTCGAGCCTGCTGAACCGGCTCACCGGAGCCGGTGTCCTGGTCGAGGACGCGCTGTTCGCCACGCTGGACCCGGCGGTCCGGCGGGCCCGGACCCCATCCGGCCGGGCGCTCACCCTCACCGACACCGTTGGGTTCGTCCGGCATCTGCCGCACCAGCTGGTGGATGCGTTCCGGTCGACGCTGGAGGAGACCGCCGACGCCGACCTGATCCTGCACGTGGTCGACGGGTCCGATCCGGAGCCGGAAGCGCAGATCGCCGCGGTACGCGAGGTCCTCGCCGAGATCGGCGCCGGTAACGTGCCGGAACTCGTCGTCATCAACAAGTCCGACGCGGCCGACCCGATCGTGGTGGAAGGCCTCCGGCGGCGCGAGCGCGGCTCCGTGCTGGTGTCCGCGCGGACCGGTGGCGGGCTGGAGAAGCTGCGGGACGCGCTGGAAGAAGCGCTGCCCCGGCGTGACCGCGAGGTCCAGGTCGTGGTGCCCTACAGCCGGGGCGATCTGGTGGCCCGGGCGCACGAGGAGGGTGAGGTCCTGCACGTCGGCCACGGTGCGGACGGAACCGAACTGCAGGCCCGTGTCCCCCCGGCGCTCGCGGCCGAACTGGAGCGGTTCGCGGCCGTGCCCGGCCTCGGCGCCCTGGCCTAGTCAGCCGTGCCCGGCCTGGGCGCTCTAGCTGTGAGTCGCGCCCAGGCCGCGGTGCGCTGGGCTAGTAGCTCGCGCCCGCTTTCGGCGGCTGACCCGTGACGCGCCCGCTCCTCGGCCCGATGGCTCGCTGAGGTACGGCGGGTCCCCGGTGCGCTGGGCTGGTGAGTCACGCCCGGCCGCAGCGGGCTGGCCCGCCGGCGGCGCGCACTAAGTGCCAATTCCCCGCGGCCTGATTGCTCATAATTGAACAAGCAGCCCGGCGCCCGCGCCCTGCGGTATAGCGCCGCGCTAAGCGGCGGGCGCCTGGCGCGGGCAGCCGGCCGGCGGTCATTCACGTCGCCTCTCACAGGGGGACGGGACGCTCGTCCGCCGAGCGTGACGGCCGCGATCGCGTGGTCCCTGGCCGGCCCGTGTTCGCGCGCCCGGTCATGCCGCCGCATCGGGTCACGGCGCGTGTTCGGCGACGGTCCGCAGTCGGCCCGTTCAGCAATCACGCGTTAACGGTTCGTTCACGTGCCTTAACGCGGTCCGGGCGGGAAAGTGGGCGCGGCTGTCCGTCACTCTTAGTGAGAAAAATTTCCCACGGGACCTAACAGGGAGATAACGGGATATTATTCGTTCTGTGATGTGCGCCGGGTGCTGACGATGACAATGAAGATCAGGTTTGTCGCTTTCCTTACGCATAAGCGGTAAGCGTGCTCGCCGCCCGCGCGGCCCCCTTGAACAAAACCGGCCACTTCCGATGTTCTTGCCTTATTTCGGGATGTTAAAGCGTATTGTCCTAACTACACTCAGGTGGCCGCCCGCCGGGCGGCCGGGTGCGGTGCCGTGGAGCGATCCCGGGTCCGTACGCTGCATGTGCACCTGCAAGTGCAGGCCGTCGGCACGTGCATTGGCCTGGATACACAAGCAATGCGAAGGCGGACGTGAGCGGCCCGCCGGGCGCTCGCCACCTGCTCCTGATGAACGTAACCTCACGGCCCCGAAGAAAGGGCTGTGTTTCGCCAAAAGCCTTGTACGAGGTCCTTGGGGTGCAATACGGTGACGGAATCGATATGTTGGCTAGCGCTTGCGCGCGTACGCCCTACTAGCGTGGGCGCGGGCGATCGCTTCCAAGAGTACGGTCCGGCATCTACACCGGCCGTGCGACTCACGGCAGGTGACCGCTCATGACGTACGGAACCACCACCCCTGGTTCCCGATATGTAGGGGTTTACCGTTGACTGTCCGTTTGATGACCAACATCGGTCGCCTCTGGACAGGGTCGGAGATCCTGAGCAATGCAGCCATCCTCACGAAGGATGAGCGGATTGCCTGGGTTGGCCCTGCGGCCGAGTTGCCTCAGCGCATACCCGGCGTAGTGGATGACATCGTCGATGTCGACCACGTCGAGAACCTGGGCGGCGCCCTCGTGACGCCGGGCCTGATCGATGCGCACAGTCATCCGGTTTACGCGGGCAACCGCTGGGCCGAGCTGACCATGCTGGCGGGCGGCTCGACCGCCGCCGAGATCAACTCCGCCGGGGGCGGGATCTCCTCTACCGTCACCGTGACCCGCGGGACCGATCCCTGGACGCTCTGCAACGGCGTGCGCGAGCGCCTCAACGCCTGGCTGATGTCGGGCACCACGACGGTCGAGGCGAAGACCGGTTATCACCTCACCCGGGACGGCGAGCTCGCCGACGTCCGCATGCTCCGCTCGCTGGAGAGCGAGCCCGGGATGCCGCGGATGCACGTGACCTTCCTCGCCGCTCATTCGGTGCCGCCCGAGTTCTTCGGCCGCCGCGCCGACTACATCGACGCCGTGAGCTCGTGGTGCCCCGATGCGGCCGCGGCCGGCGCCGACAGCGTGGACGTCTACTGCGAGGACGGCCGTTTCACCGAGGCCGAGGCCCGGTGGATCCTGAGTGCGGGCCGCCGGTCCGGGCTGCTGCCGCGCATCCACGCCTGCGGCCAGTCCCGCATCGGCGCCGCGCGGCTGGCCGCCGAGATCGGCTGCGCGTCCGCGGACATGCTGCACGCCGCCGACGATGACGACGTGGCCGCGCTGGCCCGGGCCGGAGTGGCGGCGGTCGTCTGCCCGGCGACGTCCCTGCAGACGCAGGGCACGCCGCCGGTACGGGCGCTGCTCGACAAGGGCGTGGCCGTGGCGCTCGGGTCTGACCACACGCCGGGCGGGAACGGCATCACGTCGATGTCCCTCGTCATCTCGCTGGCCGTGTGGCACTTCGGGATGAGCGTCACGGAGGCGCTGCGGGCCGCGACGATCGGCGGTGCCCACGCGCTCCGCGCCCCCGACCGTGGCGCCATGGCCCGCGGACGCTACGCGGACATCGTGCAGTGGGATGCCGACCACGAGGGCGCGTTCGTCTGGGCCTATGGTCTCAGGCCGTACCGCATCTGGCGTGGCGGCGAGCCCGTCGCGCTCGCCATCTGACCGGCCGTCCCCGCGCCGTACATGATGGATCACGCCCGTCATCGGCCCCGATTCATGGCATGCTGCGGGGCATGACCGCACGCTCGGACGCCCCGGCGAGCGCTCCCGGTACAGCCCCCGCACCCGTGAGCGTCATCGTCGGCGAAGAGGAACTGCTCGTCGAGCGCACGGTCAGCGCGCTGGTCGCGGCCGGCCGTCTGGCCCTAGCCGTCGATGCCGGTTTGACCAGCCCAGATGGCCGAACGGACCTCGATGACCCAGCTACCGCGCCCGGCGATATCCACGATGTGGCCGCCGGGGACCTTTCCGTGGGACAGCTGGCCGCGCTCACTTCCCCGTCGCTGTTCGGCGGGGGAGGGGTCGTTGTGATCCGCTCGGCTCAGGACGCGGGCAAAGAGGTCGCGGACGAGATCGTGCGGTACGCGGCCGACCCGGCCCCTGACATGGTCCTGATCGTCACGCACGCGGGCGGGGCCAAGGGCAAGGCCCTGCTGGCGTCGCTGACCAAGGGCCGTAAGACCGGGGCCGTGACCGTGATCGAATGCCCGAAGATCACCCGGTTCTCGGACCGGCTCGATTTCATCCGGGCCGAGTTCCGCCGGGCGGGGCGGGTGGCGGACGAGGGCGGCCTGCGCGCGCTGCTCGACGCCGTGGGATCAGACCTCAGGGAGATCGCCGCGGCGTGCAGCCAGCTCGCGGCGGACGTGGAGGGCCATATCGGCGCTCGCGCCGTCGCCCGCTACTACCACGGGCGGGCCGAGGCGAGCGGCTTCACCGTGTCCGACCGTACCGTCGAGGGGCGGCTGGCCGACGCGCTGGAGCAGTTGCGGTGGGCACTGGCGACCGGGGTGCCGCCGGTCCTCATCACCAGCGCGCTCGCCCAGGGTGTCCGGCTGCTCGGCCGCGTGGGCGCCGCGCCGCGCGGCAAGAACAGCGCCGCGCTCGCCGCCGAGGTGGGCGCGCCGCCGTGGAAGATCGACCGGGTACGCCAGCAGTTGCGGGGGTGGGCGCCGGAAGGTGTCGCGCGGGCGCTACAGATCGTCGCCGAGGCGGACGCGCAGATCAAGGGGGAAGCGGCGAGCCCCGCCTTCGCCCTCGAGCGCGCCGTGCGGCGCATCGTCGCATGCCGAAACTGACCCCGGGAGCATCACCGGGGCCAGGCCACGCTTAGCTGAGCGGTGGGGCCGGGCCAAATGAAGCCAACGCCAATGAAGCCGACACAGGTGCAGCCGGCTCAGGGGCGCCGGAGCCTAGCTGTGCTGAAGCTCGGCGGTGCGCTTGGCGATCGCGGACTTACGGTTAGCGGCCTGCTTCTTGTGGATGACGCCCTTGCTCGCCGCCCTGTCGAGCTCGCGGCAGGCGGTGCGCATCGCCACGGTCGCGGTGTCCACGTCGCCTGATTCCGCGGCCTCACGGAAGTTGCGGACGTACGTCTTCAGAGACGACTTGACCGCCTTGTTGCGCTGGCGGCGCCGCTCGTTCTGCTTGTTGCGCTTGATCTGGCTCTTGATATTCGCCACGCGAAAGCCTCGCTCAGAGTCTCTTGAGATCGTTCATACGGTCGGGTGAAACAACGCCGCGTCCGGCGCGACCGCGAGCGGCCAGGCGCGACTAGGCGACGACGAAGGATATCCGAGATAGCACCCGTTTCTCAAACTGGGCCGCCCGCACCGTCCGGGCCGGGGCCCGGAGCACCGGAAGCCGTCACGCGCGGGGCCGTGCCGCGGGGGCCTCGGCCGGCTCCGGCACGCGGGGTCTCGGCCGGCCGGGGCTGTCACTCGCCGGTGGCCCCGTCGGTGCATTCCCGCAGCAGGTCGGCGTGACCGAGGTGCCGGGCGTACTCCGCGATCATATGGTCGTACACCCAGCGCAGCGATATCTGGCCCCAGCGCGGATGGGTGAACTGGTGCTCCAGCGGCAGGCCAGCTACGGCCTGGCGGCATAGTTCCTGCTCCGCCACCAGGCGCGCGTAGTCGTCTTCCGCCCCGGCCGCGGTGGCCTCCTCGAAGGCCGCGTCCGGCCGGTCGTCCCGCGCGTACACCCCGGGCAGCTCCTGCCCGCCCGCGCGGCGGCGGAACCACGCCCGCTCGGCGTCCGCCACATGGCGGACCAGGCCGAGCAGGGACAGGTTCGACGGCGGCACCGGCTGCTGCGCCAGCTGCTCACCGGTCAGCCCGGCGCATTTGCCCAGCAGCGTCGCGCGGTGCCAGTCCAGCAGGCCCACGAGCGTGGACCGCTCGTCCGCGACGAGCGTCTCGTCAATCCGGGTCACCTCCGGTGCGATCCAGCCCATCCCGCCATGATTGCTGGGCCCGCTCCCGGCGGCAAGCCAATTGCCCAGGACCCGGCGCGCTGCCATAAGGTAGGGCCGACGGTCGTAGTGGCCGGTCCCGACCGGGACGCGCCCGCCGCCGGCGGCGCCCCGGGCAGCCCGGGCAGCGAAGACGCGCCCAGGTCACGGGAAGCCAGACCGACAGAACGCACTCTCACTCAAACGGATGCCATTGTCACCTACGACGGGTTCGGCCGAGGCCGAACGTACCGAGCCGGGCCGGACCGACCCCGCGGTGATCCGCAACTTCTGCATCATCGCGCACATCGACCACGGCAAATCGACGCTCGCCGACCGGATGCTGCAGCTCACCGGCGTGGTCGTCGGCCGGAGCATGCGCGCCCAGTACCTGGACCGCATGGACATCGAGCGGGAACGCGGCATCACGATCAAGAGCCAGGCGGTCCGGCTGCCGTGGACCGGCGAGGACGGGCGCCGGTACGTGCTGAACCTCATCGACACCCCCGGCCACGTTGACTTTTCCTATGAGGTGTCGCGCTCGCTCGCGGCGTGCGAGGGCGCGGTGCTGCTCGTCGACGCGGCGCAGGGCATCGAGGCGCAGACGCTGGCCAACCTCTACATGGCGCTCGAAGCGGACCTGCAGATCATCCCGGTCCTTAACAAGATCGACCTGCCCGCGGCCCAGCCTGAGCGGTACGCGGAGGAGATCGCCGGCATCATCGGCTGCGAGCCCGGTGACGTGCTGCGCGTCTCGGCCAAGACGGGACAGGGCGTACGGGAACTGCTGCACGTGATCGTCGATCAGGTCCCGGCGCCGGCCGGTGACCCGTCGGCGCCGGCCCGCGCGCTGATCTTCGACTCGATCTACGACACCTACCGCGGGGTCGTCACGTACGTCAGGGTCGTCGACGGGCACCTGTCCAAGCGCGAGCGCAGCCTGATGATGTCGACCCAGTCCGCGCACGAGACGCTGGAGGTCGGGGTGATCTCCCCGGAGCCACAGCCGTCCGACGGGCTCGGCGCCGGCGAGGTCGGCTACCTCATCACCGGCGTGAAGGACGTCCGGCAGGCCCGGGTCGGCGACACGGTGACCGCCGCCGTGCATGGGGCGACCGAGCCGCTGCCCGGGTACGACCACCCCCGCGCGATGGTGTTCTCCGGCCTGTACCCGGTCGACGGCGACGACTACCCGGAGCTGCGGGACGCTCTCGACAAGCTGCGGCTGAACGACGCCGCGCTGATCTACGAGCCGGAGACCTCGACGGCGCTGGGGTTCGGCTTCCGGTGCGGCTTCCTCGGCCTGCTGCACATGGAGATCGTGCGGGAGCGGCTCGAGCGGGAGTTCGACCTGGAACTGATCTCGACCGCGCCGAACGTCGTCTACCGCGTCGTCATGGAGTCCGGGGCCGAGCTGACCGTCACCAACCCGAGCGACTTCCCCAGCGGAGGCGGCCCGGGCGCCATCGTGCCGGGCAACGCGACGGGCCCGGACGGCAAGGCCATCGGCACGAAGGTCGCCACGGTGTACGAGCCGATCGTCCGGGCCACGGTCATCTCGCCGAGTGAGTACATCGGGACGATCATGGATCTGTGCCAGAACCGGCGCGGCGTCCTCGGCGGCATGGAGTACCTGTCGTCCGACCGGGTGGAGATCCGTTACCAGATGCCGCTGGCCGAGATCATCTTCGACTTCTTCGACCAGCTCAAATCGCGGACCCGCGGCTTCGCGTCGCTCGACTACGAGCCGGCCGGGGAACAGGAAGCCGACCTGGTGAAGGTGGACATCCTGCTGCAGGGCCAGCCGGTCGACGCGTTCAGCCAGATCGTGCACGCCGACGAGGCGCGGGAGTACGGGCTGTCGATGACGTCGAAGCTGAAGGAACTGATCCCGCGCCAGCAGTTCGAGGTGCCGATCCAGGCGGCCGTCGGGGCCCGGATCATCGCCCGCGAGAACATCCGGGCGCTGCGCAAGGACGTGCTGGCCAAGTGTTACGGCGGTGACATCACCCGGAAGCGCAAGCTCCTCGAACGGCAGAAGGAGGGCAAGCGCCGGATGAAGACGATCGGCCGTGTGGAGGTCCCGCAGGAAGCCTTCGTCGCGGCGCTGTCCACCCAGCCGACCAGCGAGAAGAAGCAGCGCTAGCCACGCTGCCGGTCCCGCTGCCCGTGCCGGTCGCTGCGGGGCCAGTCGCTGCGGGGCCAGTCGCTACCGGCGCGCGGCGTGCCAGGCCGCTAGTGGTGCGGCTTCCCCAGGGCCGAGTTGGGCCCGACGTGCGTGTAAACGGGCATCAGCATCGCGTTCGTGCCCCTCATCATGCCGGGGGCCGGGACCGCCCCGCCGCTGTGCGAGCTGACGGTCATCGCGGCCAGCACCGCCACCGCGATGAGCAGCGCGAACAGGCCGATCGCGGTCCAGCCGAGAATGAGGCCGGCGGTGGCCATCCCGCGGCCCTGCTCCCCGGTCACGCGAATCTGCCGGCGCGCCTTATGCCCCAGGATGACGGCGGGGATCGCCGTGATCCCGCCGGTGAAGAGCTCCGCGATGCCGAGGACCAGTGAGGCGACCGCAGCCGAGTTGGTCCCCATCGGGCGGTAGGGCGGATAGCCGGGCGGGACCTGGGACGGCAGGTCGGCGGCCAGAGCCGCGAGCTCACCGTAGGTCTTGGCCGTGTAGGCCCGCTCCATCCGCTCGGTGTACTCGTCCTGGGACAGGCGGCCCTCGGCGAAAGCCCCCTTGAGCACGTCGACCAGCTGCTCCCGGTCGGCGTCCGCGGCGCGCAGCGACGCATGGGTGCGGCTCAGGCCGTACGGCCCCGAAAACTGGGGCCGGGGACGAAACGCAGATTGGTCTGCCACCAGAACCTCCCGCCAGGGGCGACACCATTAGTCTAGCTAACTCTCGGCAGTAGTAACGGATAAGCAGCCGGGTGAGTGCCCCGCCGCCGATACGGAGCCGTCGATACGGGCCGTGATCCCGTTCCTGCGGGCCTGATATCTGTTCGATCTGGTTCGGGCGGTCGGTTAGCCTGCGCTACGTGCCCAGCACGCTTCCCGACGGCGATCCCGTCCCGGCGGACGGCAGCCTGCCCGCGGCCGCCCTCGATGGCGTGGGCCGCCGGCCGTTCGGCTTTTACCTGCACGTCCCGTTCTGCGTCACCCGGTGCGGCTACTGCGACTTCAACACCTACACCGCCGCGGAACTGGGCGGCGGAGCCTCACGCGCCGCCTACCCGGGCCAGGTGGCGGCCGAGATCCGGCTGGCCCGCCGCGTGCTCGGTGACGCCGACGTCCCGGTCAGCAGCGTGTTTATCGGGGGCGGCACGCCGACCGTGCTGCCGCCGGAACAGCTCGGTGAGATGCTGCGGGTCATCGACGACCAGTTCGGGCTGGTGCCGGGGGCGGAGGTGACCGTCGAGGCCAATCCGGAAACGGTCACGGAACGGACATTGGCGACCCTGCGTACGAGCGGCGTGAGCCGGGTTTCGTTCGGGATGCAATCAGCCCTCCCGCACGTGCTGGCCGTCCTCGACCGCGTGCACGAGCCCGGCCGGCCCGCCCAGTGCGTGCGGTGGGCCCGCGCCGCGGGGTTCGAGCACGTGAGCCTGGATCTGATCTACGGCACACCGGGCGAGAGCGATGCGGACTGGCGGCAGTCGCTGGACACGGCGCTGGCGGCGGGCCCGGATCACATCTCCGCGTACGCGCTCATCGTGGAGGAGGGCACCCGGCTCGCGGCGCGGATCCGGCGCGGCGAGCTCCCGGCCCCCGACGACGACGCGATGGCCGACCGCTACCTGCTCGCCGAGGATGTGCTCACCGCGCACGGGCTCGGCTGGTACGAGGTGTCCAACTGGGCCGCGTCCGGCGCGGCCCAGTGCGCGCACAACATGCTCTACTGGACGGGCGGCGACTGGTGGGGGGTCGGCCCCGGTGCGCACAGCCACGTCGGGGGCACCCGCTGGTGGAACGTGAAGCACCCGTCGGCCTACGCCGGGCGGTTCAGCGCCGGCGTCAGTCCCGGCCACGCGCGCGAGACGCTGACCGCCGCCGAACGGCACCTGGAACGGGTCATGCTGCTGACGCGGCTGTCCGACGGCTGCCCGGTCAGCGAGCTGGAGCCGGCTGGGCGGGAGGCGGCGGCCAAGGCGGTGGCGGATGGCCTCGCCGATCCGGCTGCGCTCGCCGCCGGGTGCGTCGTGCTCACCCTGCGCGGCCGGCTGCTGGCCGACGCCGTGATCCGCGATCTGACCGGCTGAGCCGCCAGTCCCCGGCGCCCCGCGCGGCCACGCCGGGAGCGCCCTACGGCAGGTGCGCCCTACGGCGAGGCGTTCGCTACCGGCCCAGCGACCCCAGGCC
>PLRW01000298.1 GCA_003164955.1 Actinomycetota bacterium | reverse complement strand
GTGAACCCGGGGAGTAGTCGGCGTGCCGGCCGTCCGCGTACTCATAGCCCAGGACGTTCCACCCGACCTCGTCGAAGTGCCACAGCAGGGCCGGCGAGATCTCACCCACCAGCGGTGCCACCGCGGCCTCGCGGACCTGGGTGATGACCCGGCGGTGACCGGACGGCAGGCCCTTGGCGAACACCTTGCCCTCGCTGGTGTCGACGATCGCGGCCAGCGGCGAGTTCTGCCCGGCCGCCGCGATACGGACGGCGGTGATGGGGCCGGTGCGGGCCACGATCGCCTGCTTCAGCGGCCCGGGCAGATCATCCCACGCGATGCGCTGTTCCACGATGCCTCACGTCGTGCTCGCGGGAACCCGGCATGACGCCGGATCCCCCGGTCAGGCCGCGCGAGAATGCGCACCTCCACCTACCATCTGGCGGCTCAGCGAGGCAATCCGGACGCTTCCCAGTGCTTCAGCAGCACCACCTTGACCGCGTCCGTGACGGGCATGTCCTCGGTAAACGGCGACCAGGCATAGGTGTCATGCTCGGTGAGCTTGACCGGCTCCGGCGCGGCTACGTCCACGGTGAAGTTGAACTGCCGACTCTTCTTGCCGCTACCGGACACGTAGTCGAAGCTCTGCAGGTACTCCCGGATGTCCGTCACCGTGAGGCCGGTCTCCTCAAGAACCTCGCGAGTGAGTGCCCGATCAAGCGTTTCATCTGGCTCGGCCTTGCCGCTCGGCAGCTCCCAGATGCCGCCCATGAAGTCCATCTGGGGCCGCTCGAGCAGCAGCACCCGGTCGTCGTGCCGGACGACCGCGCCGACGACCAGTTGCCGGACGCCTGCAGCCACGGCGGTCTGGGCAAGGTCTGCGAAGAGTTCGGCTGGAAGCATGGCGGTCACCCTAGCAAACTGCGGTAGCTGGCCGAGACCTTGCGGAACGCCTCGACATACTGCCCGGCGAGCCGCATGTGCTCCTCGCGGTGCCATACCGGCAGCTTGATCGCCCCGGCGTGGAAAGCCTCAGCCTGCGGGAAGTCACCGGGCTGGTAGGCGAAGGTGCCCTTGTGTGCGGGGAGGAGCTCGCCGGGGTCCTGGAACAGCGGGAGCAAGTTGAGCGGGCAGGTAGAGCCAGGCCGGTCGGCTTCCGCGCAGCCTTCCGCGAGCAGGGCATCGTGGTAGCGCCCGGCCGGCAGGCCGTCGAGTTCATCGGGCTGGTACTGGAGGACCAGGCCATACCAGGAGGGGTGCATTGCCTTGTCGGGCTTCGGGACCCGGATGCCAGGGATGCCGTCCAGGTGCTCCAGCAGGTAGGCGGCAATCTGGGTGCGTCCTTCGAGATACTCGTCGAGACGGTCAAGCTGGCCGAGCGCGATGCTTGCCGCCAGCGGGTGTATCCGGTGCTTGAGTCCCATGCCGGTGACTGCGAATGGGTACATCCGGTGCTCGGCCGGGATCTCGTTCCGGCAGCGCTTGTTGTACTGGCCGTGGAGCAGGGCATCGTAGTAGGTCTCGTCGTCGTCGGTCAGGATGAAGCCTCCTTCGCCGGCGGACAGCGGCTTGGGGCCGTTCATGCTGAAGGCCGCGCCACGACCGAACGTCCCGATCTTCCGACCCCTGCTGCTGGCTCCGTGAGCATGGGAGCCGTCCTCAAGAAAGAACAGTTCATGCGCATCCGCCAGGGTCCGGAGCGCCGCCGCGTCGGCGGGCACGCCCCACATGTGCGTGACGACGATGCCGGACGTCCGCTGCGTGATTCTCCGGGCCACGTCCGCGGGATCGAGGTTGCCGCGTTCGTCACAGTCGGCCAGCACCGGAATGGCGCCGAGGTGGAGCAGGGGCGTGACGGTGGCGAAGAACGTGTAGGCCGGCACAATGACCTCATCCCCGGGCCGGATCCGGCAGGCTGCGTACAGGTCGTAGAGCGCGGCTGTGCCGGAGGCGGTGAGCACCGCGTGCCTGGCGCCGAAGTAGCAGCGGAGCGCGTCCTCCAGTTCTGCTATGACGCCCGAGCGGTCGTAGATCGAGACAGCGGATTGAAGCTGGCTCACTACGGCCGAGACCGCCCGGCCGTCGATCGGCGGCCAGGTGAAGTGTGGCGTGGGGGCCGTAACGGCGGCCGTCCCGCCGAACAGGGCAAGCGGCGAAGTCATGACAGCAGCTCCCTGGGGTTGACGTAGGCGTGGGTGCGGGCGGACTCGTAGCAGGCCGCGATGAAGCTCATGTGCGCCAGGTTTTCGGCGGGGCCGCTGGCATTGGGACGCATGCCGTCGATGACGCGGCAGAAGTAGTCCACCTGGCAGGCCGCCGCGGACGGCCATGCCTGCTCGCGGGACAGCGACTCGACGACCTCGCCGTCATTGGTGAGCCGGCGGACCCGGCCCCGCTCCAGGTGCACGATGCCCTTGCTGCCGACGAGCCGGATTTCCTCGCTCTTGGGGCCGATGAACCTCGAGATGAGCAGCGAGCCGTACAGGCCGCTGTCGTAGGCGAAGTGGATCAGCGCGGTGTCCTCGGCGTCGTAGTCCCGGTCCGGGCGGGCGCTGACCGAGAGGTCGGCGAGTACCCGGTCGGGCTGGCCGAAGTACCACAGGATCATGTCGATGAGGTGGTAGCCCATGTCGATGATGCAGCCGCCGCCCGCCTTGGCGGTCTTGCCGCGCCAGCCCTCGGACGGGTCAGGAACGTGCAGCGTGTACTGGGCGTCCACGACGAACGGCGTGCCGATCTGGTCGGCCAGCTGGAGGAAGCTGGTGTAGATCGGGTTGAAGCGTCGCTGTAGCGTGACCATGAGCTGGACGTCCGCCTGCTCGCAGATGGCGGCCAGCTCCTTGGCCTCGTCCATGCTGGTCGCGAACGGCTTTTCCTTGAGCACGTGGATGTGGTGCTCGGCGGCAGCCTCGATGATCGTCCGCCCGACGTGGTGGGGAACGCTGACGACGACGAGGTCCAAGTGCTCGGCCTTGAACATCTCGCGAAAGTCGGTATAGCCCGGCACCCGCTGGTGGTACTGCCGTTCCCGGACGACCTCCGGGTTCTCGTCGCAGATGGCGACGAGCTTCGCGCCGTCTGAGGCGAGCAGTCCGGGGATATGGTCTTCCAATGCCTGCTTTCCGATGCCAACCACTCCAGCGCGCAGCTGCGCCCGCTTGTCCTGATTGCTGGTGATGGTGCGCCACGACGAAGTGATGGCGTTCACGCCGCGACCTTTCTCTATGAGGGTGGAACTGCGTGACGGACGGGTCCCACCACGTGTAGGCAGGTGAAAGCCTCACGGCTCTTCGTCCAAGGCGAGTAGCTGCAAGGCCCCCAGGACGCGCCGCAAGGTATCGGGATCGCGATCCCAGCCGTCAGCGGGCGGACCTGATCGGAGGCTGAGTTCGCACCAGACGACCTTGCCGGCGCGCGCCGGGTAGTAGCCCCACCGACGGCTGAGCGTGTCGACCAGTTGCAGGCCCCGGCCACGTTCTGAGTCCGAGTCAGGTTTAGCGAGCTTGGGCGGCTCGAACGAGGAATCCCATACCTCGACGACCAGGCTGTGCGCGAACTCCAGCAGCACCACCCGGATGAGCGTCGCGCCCGCGTGGACGACGCCGTATTCGGGATGCGGCTCCAGGATGCCGGTCTCCTCGACGGCATTGGTAACCAGTTCGGAAGTCAGGAGCTGTACCGTCTCGCTTTGATCGCCGGGTACGCCCCATCGTTCACAAACCTGCCGGACGAACCGCCGGCTATTGCCGGGCGCGGAAACGAGCGCCGCCAGGCTGATGCGGTCACATCGGCGAGGCCGGAGCCTCGGGTTTGCGGGCGGGCTCATAGCGCGATTCCCGGGAAAATGAGATAGCTGGGCGACAGCGGCCGGGCGCTCACGTGTCTCGCCTCCACTCCCGAATGCGGCACTGGTTCCGGCGGAGCGTTGCAGGTCGAATCGCGTGCGCCGTACGCTCTATACACAAGCGAATCCGGTCCGTAACCGACCAGAGCAGGAGCTACGCACAATTGCCGCAAACATGTCGCGTCAGCGTCTCTGAGCTGCGCTTACGAGCGTTCAGGAACGTCGCGCGCCGTTCCAGGGAGGTCTTCAGTGCCGGTAAAGCGCGGCCGCCTCGCGGCGCGGCGTAAAGCGGTCGGCTTCAGCCAAGAACAACTCGCCGAACGGGCAGGCGTCGATCGCTCAACGGTGGTGCGCTGGGAAAGCGGCGAGACCGAACCGCAGCCCTGGATACGCCCGCGGCTGGCCCGTGTCCTCCAAGTCTCGATCGACCAGCTTGACGAACTGCTGGCAGACGGCGGCCTGACCGACACCGAAGCCGAACATCGCCTGCGGTTCGCATTGACCCACCCCAGCAGCGCTGACCTGGTGACCGTCGCTCAGCTCAGGGCTGCAGTGCAACAGCTTGATGAGCAGTACCTTTCGGTCCCGTCCACGGCGCTGCTCGCCGATACTGGCCAGTGCCTGGGACAGATCCGCTTCCTCAGCACCCACGTCGGCAGCGGCCGGATCAAACGCGAACTGCTGGCAGTCGAAGCCGGAACCGCCATCCTGATGGGCAGCCTCGTCTGGGATGCATCCCAGCGGCGTGACCATGCCTCGGCCGGGGGATACTTCGACGCTGCGATCGAGGCCGCCCGCCAGGTCCGTGACCCGGTCACCGAGGGGCTGGCGCTGCTGCGCAAGGCAATAATCGCCCTGTACGGCGAGCGCAGCGCGGCGGACGGGCTGGCCCTGGCCGAACAGGCGGCCACGACCACGGCACAGGCGAGTAACGTACTCACCGGGCTGGCCGTCCTGCACGCCGCCGAGGCCCAGGCAATGCTCGGTGAACGAGCCGCGTGCGAACGACAGCTCTCGGCTGCGGAAACCGCGTTCAGCCGGGTGGATGACATGGATGCGGCCGTCGAGCTGTACTCATCACCTGACTTCGGACGGATGGCCGGGTCGTGCTATCTGTCGCTAGCCGACACGCGGCGTGCGATCATCTTGCTCGACGACACCGCAGCCGCCTACGAGAGCAGTTCCAAACTGCAGGCCATTGTTCTGGGCAACTTGTCGCTCGCGCTCATCCGCCAGGGGGAACTGGACGCCGCAGCCGGGCAACTGCACGAGGCGATGAACGTCATCGAGCAGAACTGGGGCGGCGGCGGACTGAACATCATCTTCGGCGCAGGCAGGGAACTGAGGCCCTGGCGGACGGTGCCGGTCGTGCAGGACGTCTACGACCGCCTGCTCACCCTGATGACTGCGTGATCATGGAAGCATGGAAATGAAAGGCGAAGCCAAGCAGGCGATCCGCAAGCGAGTCTGGTCGCGGCTGGAAGCCGCGGGCGCGGTCACGCCCGGTGTCGCGGGGTACATCCCGGACTTCGTGGGCGCCGACCTTGCGGCGCAGCGGCTGGCATCGCTCCCCATCTGGAGCCGGGCCAAGGTGCTCAAGGTCGTACCCGACCGGCCGCAGCAGCCCGTCCGCCAGCGAGCCCTCGAAGAGGGCAAACTCGTCTACATGGCCGCCCCCAAGCTGGCTGCCCCGGACCCGTTTTACGTACTCGACCCCGCCACGCTCACCAGGCCACCGGCAGAAGCTGCCGTACGAGAGGTAGCAGCGCGCAGCGCGCCACTGACCGGGCTTGACGCCATGCGCCCGATAGACCTCGTGGTGCTGGGGACCGTGGCGGTCAACGAGCAAGGTGCCAGGCTCGGCAAAGGCGCCGGGTACTCGGACATCGAACTGGGGCTCCTCACCGAGGCCGGGCTGGTCACCAGGCAGACCACCATCTGCACGACCGTGCATGAGCTGCAAGTCGTAGAAGAAGAACTGCCCGAGCAGGAGCATGACTTCCGGGTGGATGTCATCGTTACGCCAGAGCGCGTGATCTGGTGCGGGCAGCCGAAACGTCCGGCAGGACTCGACTGGGACAGCTTGAGCGCGGAGCAGGTCGCGGTGATACCGGCGCTTGCGAGACGGGCCCGATTCCCGGAAGCAAAGACCCGAGAAACCCCAGGTCAGCTCCCCAATATCAGCCCTTGAGGAGCTGCCGGGCGATGACCACGCGCTGGATCTGGTTGGTGCCCTCGTAGATCTGGGTGATCGTGGACCCGCAGGCAGTTTCCGCAGGTAGATCGCGTGCCGGGTGCCCCGACGTCAGCACCGATTCAGCACACGAATTGGTAGGCGGCTGGTGATGTGGGGGCGGCCCCGACCCTGGTGCGGTCAGTGCGGTGCCGTTACCAGGCC
>PLRW01000253.1 GCA_003164955.1 Actinomycetota bacterium | reverse complement strand
GTTGCGGACCTGCCCTGCTGGCCAGCGACAGGCCATCGAGCTGTGCTACTACCCCGATCTGCCCGCCGGGCAGACGCCGGTTCGCCTGGCGCAGCCAGGGTCAGCCTGCATAAGGCGTGCTCGTCGCGCCGGTCGCCGGGCCTGCGGTGAGGACGGGCTGGTCACGAGCTTGGAGTGAGAAGGCCCAAAGATATGCCGCAGAGTCTCCCCGCCCAGCCGTCCAGGCCAAGCACGTACATACTGTCCGCGCCGAAGGGACCAACGGCCCCCGCCGGCTTCACCTGCTGCAGCCAGACTGCCGGTAAGCGATGGCGTCTAATTCCGCGGCGAGCCGTGGCGGGCTAGGAAGTGCTGCGCGGAGGCGATTGTGCGGATAGCACGTCGGATGAGTTCACGCGGGACCGGCCGCCGGGACCCGGCTCGCGCGCCGGCGGCCGCGCTCCGCAACCGGATACTCGCGCGATCCCGCCTGCCGGTCCTCGTCGTGATGCTGGCGATCGGCTACGGGACGGCCGGGTACTGGCTGGTTGAGGGCAAGAGCCTGCTCGACGCGTTCTATGCGGCCGTGCTCACGCTGAGCACAGTGGGAGTCGGCACGGATTCACCGCCCGGTCCCGGCGGAGAAGTCTTTACCGTCTCCCTGATCCTGTTCGGCGTCGTGGCGCTGTTCACCGCCATCGGCGTGGGAACCGAAGTCGTTGCGTCCGGAGAGCCAGGGAGGTGGTTGCGGATGAACCAGGTGACCAGAAGCATCGGCCATCTCAGCGGGCACTACGTGATCTGCGCCTACGGACGCGTCGGCCGAGCCGTGCTAGTGGAACTGCAGCGCCGCAACTACACCACGGTGGTGATCGAAGCCAAGTCGGAGCTGGAGCCGCTGCTAGAGGAGCACGGCGTCCGGTACATATCGGGCGACCCGACCGACGAGGCAGTGCTCAGGCAGGCCGGCATCGAGCGCGCCCGGGGCTTGATTTGCGCGGTGGATTCCGACGCGGCCAACGTGTTCATCACCCTGACCGCCCGGGCACTCAACCCGGGCCTGCGAATAGTCGCCCGTGCCTCCGAGAGATCCTCGATCGACAAGCTGGTGCGAGCCGGCGCCGACGAGGTCGTATCGCCGTACGGGCTGACCGGGCGCCGCATGGCCGTCCTCGCGGTCCAGCCATCCGTGCTGGAAGTCCTCGACCTGCTCAATCTCGGCTCGGACATCCGGCTGGAGGAGGTCGCTGTGCGGGCCGGAACGCACCTGGACGGCCTGACGATCGCGCAGGCCCGGGCGCGTTACGCCGGGGTGGCCATCCTCGCGCTTAAAGAGCCGGGAAGCGAGGTCTTGGCCAACCCTAACCATGAAGTCCGCCTGGCATCCGGGGACTTGATCGTCGTCCTGGGCCCGGCAGAGATCTTGAACCGCATGGCGGACTGAGCGCGTGACGGCACAGAAACGGTGAATATGGCCGGGAAGGCGGTCGGCCGTCAAAACAATTGCGATCGCACCGATTCAGCGTTATGTGACGCGAGGTCGGCGACAACCATGGCGTGGTCGCTACCGGCGGTAATGCCTTTGTCCTACAGGTGTGCATGCGGATCGTGGGAGTCACCGGCGCGAACCAGGCCGGGCTGGCCGTCCTCGAACGCGGCGGCCGGATCGGCGCGCTGCGATCCGGCCACGAGCCCGAGCAGTGGCTGCTGGATGATCTCCCTGGGCAGAAAGATCTTCGACCTAGTGTCCGGACTCACTGCGCCAGGTGGCACGACCTGAGGCGGGCCGGCATCCCGCCAAGCACGTCCGCCGCGCACAGCAACGCTAGCCACGTTACGGCCCACTGGGCAAAACGCGCCAAGCAGGCGAGTCGATCGGCCTTCGATATCGTCAAGCCCATGCTCAGGTGCCGCAGTAGGTGATGTACGGGGCGCAGCCCATGGGTGCCGGACCGGTGTAGTCCTCCAAGCCGGGCCGCTCGCCAAAGGGGCAGGAGACGACGTCCACAAGACGGTGGAACGGCCCCATCTCACCATCGGTCGCCTTCGCAAGCGCCTCCTCGACGCGGTGATTGCGCGGGATATAAACGGGGTTGACCCGGTCCATCGCGGCCGCCACCGCGACACGGTCCGCGGGCAGCAGGACCTCGCGACGGGCGGACCAGGCGTCGAAAGGCTCCGGCTCGGTGAACAGCGTCCGCGCGGTGCCGGCGGACAGCGCGCGGAAGAACTGCGTAAAGTCAACCTTTTGCAACCGCATCAGCTTCAGGATGTCTTCCACCAGCTCCCGGTCCTGCGCTGCGAGCCCCAGCTTTGCCGCCATGCCCTCGGCCCAGTGCCGCTTATAGGCGTCAGCGAATCCGCTCAGCACCTCCGTGGCCACCTCAACCGCTACCTCGCTGTTGTCGTCGAACAAAGGCAGCAGGGTCTCAGCCAGCCGGGCCAGGTTCCACTGCAGGACCTCTGGCTGGTTGCCATAGGCATAGCGGCCGTGGTCGTCAATGGAGCTGAACACTGCGGCGGGGTCGAAGGCGTCTATGAACGCACACGGACCATAGTCAATGGTCTCGCCGGAAATCGTCGTGTTGTCCGTATTCATGACCCCGTGGACGAACCCGACCAGCATCCACCGGGCCACCAGCGACGCCTGCGCCCCAACCACGCGCCGGTACAGGTCCAGGTAGCGATTCTGGCCGTCGGCGGCCTCCGGGTAGTGACGGGCGATGGCGTAGTCGGCGAGCGCACGCAGCAGGTCCCGGTCGCCGGACGCGGCAGCGTACTGGAACGTGCCCACGCGCAAATGGCTTGCGGCTACCCGGGTGAGCACCGCACCCGGCAGCGCCCTTTCCCGGAGCACTCGCTCGCCCGTGGCGACCACCGCGAGCGCCCGCGTGGTCGGAATGCCAAGGCCGTGCATGGCCTCGCCGATGAGGTACTCGCGCAGCATCGGACCTACCACGGCCTTGCCGTCGGCGCTCCGGGCGAACCGGGTGCGCCCGGACCCCTTGAGATGAAGGTCGCGGCGGCGACCCTGCGTGTCGATCACCTCGCCGAGCAGCAACGCGCGGCCGTCCCCGAGGCGGGGGGAGTACATGCCGAACTGATGGCCGGCGTAGGCCTGCGCGACCGTCGTCACCCCCTCGGGAACCTGCCCCACCAGCAGGGCGACGCCCGACGGCTCTCGCAGCGCCGCGAGATCGACGCCCAGCTCGACCGCCAGCTCCTCATTAAGCACCAGCAGCTCGGGGGCGGGCGCCGAGTCCGCCGTCCACGGCACGGAAAGACCAGGCACCGCGCGGGCATAGGAGTCCTCGAACCGGAACAAACTCGTCGCGACGGTCATGCCTTCGAGGTTATGGACCTGCCGCCCTCCGGCAAGCCCCCGCTCAAGCTGTGCCGGTCATGCGCCTTTATGAGACACCGCACCATCCTCGATGGCGTGAACAAGATCCGCCGATCACAAACAGCCCTAGGCGGCAGGCCTTTGAAGGGTGTGTAACGGCCTGACCGGGCAGGCACGCTGCGAGCGGCGCGACCGTTACGGACGATGTGCCCGCTTATCCGTGCCACGGAGACGACCAGAGGCCGATTCCAGTCATATTCGCAGATCAGAGGGCCAATTTTGTCCGGGCTATGTCGCGCCGTGCAGCCCCGTCAGTGCAACGCTAGTCACTGGATCTTGAAATCTAGTCACTGGATCTTGAAAAGCGGCGTTCGAAATAACGCGCTGAGCTGGAGCCCCGTTACGGAATCGAAC
>PLRW01000073.1 GCA_003164955.1 Actinomycetota bacterium | reverse complement strand
CCGCCTGGACCACCGCCCACCACCTGCGGCCCTGGAGCGAAGGCGGCACGACCAGCCTGAAAGACACCGCCCTGCTGTGCTTCGTGCACCACCACTACTACATCCACCTGCTCGGCTGGACCATCACCGGCGACCCCAGCACCACCCTGCACTTCACCCACCCCAACGGCTGGCCCACCCTCGACAGCCCCCTGCCCACCCAGACCAAGCCCCGGGCCCCCTGAGACGCTGCGCGGGCCCGCCCGGCCTGCCCTAGGGTGCAGGCTGACCGCGTACCCTCACCCACGGCCCGGGCACACGCCGAGATCATCCCGGCATCAGCCCAGCAAGATCAAACCTACGGAACGGGTCCGCTGTGCCACCCGCCCGCGTCCGCTGTGCGACCCGCCTGGCCGCTGTGCCACCCGCCCGCGTCCGCTGTGCGACCCGCCTGGCCGCTGTGCCACCCGCCCCGGTGCTACCTCGGGACCTCCTGTGTGTTCCGCGGTCCGCGTTGTGTGTTCCGGTCCGCGCTCGGGGTCCTCGGTACCTGACATGAGGGCCGAAAGGCCCGTTACGCCCACCACGCCGCGCGGTGGATCATGTGGCGGGCAGTGGCGCGGGACGAGGAGACGTGATGGCGCAGGCGGCAGCGGAGATGAAGGACGCGGCCCACGGGCAGGCGGCGGAGCGGCCCGCAGTGGGCACACGGCCTATACCGGGTATACGACCCGCGGCGGGCTCGGCCCAGCGGCGTGCACCTGATTTCGCTGAGCGGCCCATGCTCGTGTTCTGGGAGACCACCCGCGCCTGCCTGCTGGCGTGCAGGCACTGCCGCGCCTCGGCCGCTCCGGGCGCATGGCCGGGAGAGCTGAGCCGGGCCGAAGGCCTCGACCTGATCGACCAGGTCGCCGGGTTTGGCCGCCCCTACCCGATCCTCGTCCTGACCGGCGGTGACTGCCTGCTGCGGCCCGACCTGTTCGACCTCGCCGGGCACGCGACCGCCCTGGGCGTGCCCGTTTGCCTGTCCCCGTCGGTGACCCCGCGGCTGACCCAGGATGTGATCGGCAGGATCGCCGGCTGCGGCGTCAAGGCGGTGTCCATCAGCCTCGACGGCGCGCAGGCCGCCACGCACGACGGGGTGCGCGGCATCGCGGACCACTTCGACGCGACGGTGCGCGCCATCCGAGCCCTGGCTGACGCCGGCCTCAGCGTTCAGGTCAACACGACGGTCATGCAGGCCAACGCCCGCGAACTCGCCGGCATCGCGGCCCTGGCCGCTGGCTGCGGCGCGCACAGCTGGGAGGTCTTCTTCCTGGTGCACGTCGGCCGGGGCACTGCGGAGGGGGCCGTGACCTCCGCCGAACACGAGCAAATCTGCCACTTCCTGTACGACGCCGCGCACTACGGCCTGATCGTCCGCACCGTGGAGGCACCGTTCTTCCGCCGGGTCGTCGCGGAGCGGCGGGCCGGCGGCCCGCCGCCCGGCGGCGAGCTGTACACCGACCTGTCCGCGCGGCTCGGCCGCCTCCTGGGAGCCCCGGCGGCGCGCCCGAGCGCGCACACTGCCGCGACCCGCGACGGCAAGGGCATCCTGTTCGTGGCGCACAACGGCGAGGTCTACCCGGCCGGGTTCCTCCCCGTGGGCCTGGGCAGCATCCGCGACCAGCCGCTGCGCACCATTTACCGGGACAATCCGCTGCTGCGCTCCATCCGCGCCGCCCAGTTCACCGGCCGCTGCGGCCGCTGCGAGTACGCCGACCTCTGCGGCGGGTCACGAGCCCGCGCCTACGCGGCCACCGGCGACCCGCTCGGTGACGATCCAGCCTGCCCCTATCAGCCTGCCCCTATCAGCCTGCCCCTATCAGTCACCGCGTCACTCCGGTAGCACCGGCCAGCGTGTCGCTCCGGTAGTTGAGCCTCATCCGCGGGTTGGCGACCGCGATCACACCGGTTGTCAACATTAACTAACATTAATCCTTGACTCGCTACACGGGCATCAAGGCGGCCGGACGCCCGCGACCGGCAAACGCTGACCCGGCGGGTAAGGCGCTGTACGCCGCGGGGGCGCCGACAAGGGCACGATCATGACGTCCACCCGCTGCACCGGCCGCCCTCAGCTTCCCTGACGACCGCCCTCGAACGTGCCCAAAAGCGCCATCGCGCACGCCCCAGGGGCTGTGTCGGAATTGATCCGAAGATCAACTTCACTACTACATGTGGACCAGATACTGCAATCTCGTCCAACATCTTGTGCGGAGGGTCCTCCGCTTGGCGATTCTGCAACAGCCCCCCCAGCGGGCCGAAGGCGCCATCGCGCACGTTGCGGCGAGTCCAAGGTGCCATGGTGCCGTTTACCCCCCGATCCTTGGACGTGTTGCCGGCGCCTCAGCTTCACGGTCGGGGTGCCCAGCCTCGCCTTCTTCGACGAGACAGCCAACCGCTACCAGGTCGATGACGGCCGGTACGGGCTGCGGGTAGGCACGTCGAGCGCGGACATCGCGCAGCAGTGAGGTACCAGGGAAAGAGCGCCACCGGCTGCTTCGCCATCGACGTGTCCTGAATCGACGTGTCCTGAATCGCCAGCCGCTGGATCGACAGGCGCGCCCGCGCTGGACGATCATAGAGTCATATCCTCAGGCCCGGGCGGCGGGCCCGGACAGCAGGCCCGGACAGCGTGGCCCGGTTAGCAGGCACCATGGACGGCACGGTTTATTCAGAGCGGGGTTGCCATGTTTCGCGTGGATTCCGAGGTCGGCCGCCTGCGGCAGGTGGTGTTGCACCGCCCTGATCTGGAGCTCAAGCGCCTGACCCCCGACAACGCGGCCGACCTGCTCTTCGACGACGTGCTCTGGGTGAGCAGGGCCCAGGCTGAGCACGACGCGTTCGCCGATGTCCTGCGCTCGCGGGGGGTGGTGGTCCACTATTACGGCGATCTGCTGGCCCAGACGCTGGACGTCCCGGAGGCGCGCGCGTACATCCTGGACCAGGTGTTCGACTCACGCTGGCACGGCCCGCTCGCCGCCACCACCCTGCGCGCCGCGATGGAGGGCCTCGACTCACGGAGCCTGGCCCGGTTCCTGGCCGGCGGGATCACCAAACGCGAGATCGCCGAATTCGGCCCGGCGCCGAAGAGCATCGCCTTCCATTCCCTCGATCCCGACGGTTTCGTGCTGGCGCCGCTGCCGAACCTGCTCTACCAGCGGGACACGTCGTGCTGGATCTACGGCGGGGTATCCATCAACGCGATGCGCCGGCCCGCCCGGATCCCGGAGACCGTCAACGATGAGGCCATCTACCGCTGGCACCCGATGTTTGCGCAGGCGGATTTCGATGTCTGGTATCACGGTGCCGACGCCGCGCCGGCCACCATCGAGGGCGGCGACATCCTGGTCATCGGCAACGGGGCGGTGCTGGTCGGGATGAGCGAGCGGACTACGCCGCAGGCGGTCGAGGTGCTCGCCCGCCGGCTGTTCGCCGCCGGGGCCGCGCGCTGCCTGGTCGCCATCGACATGCCGAAGACCCGCGCGTTCATGCACCTGGACACGCTGTTCACGATGGCCGACTACGGGGTGTTCAGCAAGTACGCGGGGATGGGCATGCTGCCCTCGTACACGGTCGAGCCGGGCGCGACGGCCACTGAGCTCAAGGTCACCGATCACCCGCCGGGGGACATGCACCGTGCCATCGCCGCCGCGCTCGGCCTGCCGCTGATCAAGGTGCTGACCGCCGTGCAGGACGTGCATTCCGCGCTGCGGGAACAGTGGGACGACGGCTGCAACGTGCTGGCGGTTGAGCCGGGAGTGGTCGTGGCCTACGAGCGGAACGTCACCACCAACACCTACCTGCGGGACAACGGCATCGAGGTCATCACGGTGCCGGGCGGCGAACTCGGCCGGGGCCGGGGCGGCCCGCGCTGCATGAGCTGCCCCATCGAACGCGACGCCTGATCGGCCCGGTCGAACGAGCAGCCTGAGCCAGCGGGGGCCCGTGCTATGTCCGTTAAAGATCATTCACTTTCTTAACGCACGTGCCGGCGGCTCGGCCCGCAGCTCCGGCGCGTGCGGCTGCCGAGAGGCACCGCGGCGTCCCTGGCTGATCCAGGCTCCGCGCAGGCGTGCCGTTCACCCGGAATGGTGAGGCGGGATTGACCGGTTGAACCTCATAGGCCCGGTTGAACTTCGTAGGCAGGGCATGGGGGAGGGCAGGCGCTGGATGAGGGTGCATCGGGATGACGGAACGTAAGCCGCCGGAGATGAGCTTCACTTCGTGGGTCGATCAGCAGATCAGCGAGGCGGAGAAACGGGGTGCGTTCGACAACCTGCCCGGGACTGGTAAGCCGCTGCCCAACCTGGGACAGGCCGATTACGGGCAGGCCTGGCTGCGTGACTACCTGCGGCGGGAGGGCGTGTCGTCCGAGGAGTTCCTGCCCACTCCGCTAAAGCTGCGCAAGCAGAGCGAACGGCTGGCCGAGGGTGTCCAGAACCTCCGTTCCGAGCAGGAGGTCCGGGACGCGGTCCAGGAACTCAACCGGCTGATCATCGACTCGCGCCGGCACCCGGAGGGCCCGCCCTTCTTCGTTCCGCGGGTCAATGAGGAAGCAATGATCGCCCAATGGAAAACCGCGCGCGCGGTCCGGCCCCCGGCCTCACCCGTGGCAGGCCCTGCCGCCAAGAACCCGGGAGACTCTGCCCCTAGGACCCCGGGAGACGCAGCCCCGAAGGCCGAAGGCGCCGCACCTTCACGGCGCGGATGGCGCCGCCGTCTCAGCCGCCGCAGACCGTCGTAGCCCCATCCCCGCGCCGGTTACCTAACGAGCTCCGCTGTCGGGGCGAGCTGCGGTCAGGTTGCTGACTCAGGCCGGGCGAGCTGCTCGGGTGTGGTGCCGTCGCCGATGGTGAGCTGATCGAACCAGCCGCAGGGCGGGTTCCCGGGCGGCCGGTCGAACCGGGTGACGTACGGCTTGAGGTCGATGACGGGTGTCCCGTCCAGGAGATCAACGCCGGCGAACATGACAGCCTGGCCGGTGACCTCGAGGACCTGGATGAGGCTGAGCCCGATCGGGTTGACCCGCCGCGGGCCCCGGGTGGCGAAGATGCCCATCGTCCGCCGCTGGCGGCGGAGCAGGAACGGGACCTGCCGCATGGGCGCGTCCCCGCCTGGGTCGCGCGGGCGATCCAGCCAGCTGAGCAGCCATGCGTAGCCGAAATCCGCGAGTCCCTCCAGGCCGTCCCGGTACGGCTCGGCGATCTCGATGGTGCCGTGCCCGGCGCGGTTGAGGCTGGCCTGGATCGGCGTGGTCTCCAGCTCTTGGTAAGTGGTGCGGACCACTCCGATCACCGGCAGCCGGACAGTCAGTGCCATGTGCCCATGCTGTCACCGGGCCGCCCTCGCGGGCCGGCGCGCACGGGTTCCCGGCTTCCCGGCTGGATGTAGCCGACCGGCCCCGGATGACTACTTCTGCCCGGCTGCCACCAGGTGCCTACCCGCCTCTTCACGGTCATCCGGCGGTACGTCGTTCACCGTCAGCGGCTGACGGCTGTGCTGCTGGGGACGCCGGACGAGGGCGGCCAGCAACGACAGCAGCGCGGTCAGCGCGGCCCCGCCACCGACAAGCCCCCAGAACAGCGGCCAGAAGTTTGCGCTAAGGAACATGATCCTCGCCTCCAACTAACTTGCACTTATATGTGCAAATATAGCTAAATGCACAGCGGTGTGCAAGTATGGCGATGTGCGACCATAGAGCGTCCAAAACCCCCGGTAGGAGCCATCAATGATGACCGGCAGCCCACCGCGACTCCCGCAGCGGAGCCACGCGCGTTCCAATCGCGCCCGCATCCTGACCGCTGCCCGCGAGGAACTCGGCCGCGACCCGGATGTCAGCCTGGATGAGATCGCCCGCGCCGCCGGTGTCGTGCGCCGCACCCTCTACGGGCACTTCCCGAACCGGGAGGCCCTGATCGACGCCCTGGCCGCAGAGGCCAAGCAGTCGCTGGAGGAGGCGCTCACCGCGGCGCGGTGCCCCGGCGCTGACCCGCCTACGGCCCTGGCCCGGCTGATCCTGGCGTCCTGGGCGGTCGGCGACCGCTACCGCATGCTGATTTCCCTCCACCGCACCCGGACCGAGGAACGCATCCGCGTCGCTCTCGCGCCAACCCGCGCGGAGGTAACCTCGATCCTGGAGCGAGGCCAGCGGGACGGCACCTTCGCGGGTCATCTCCCCGCCCCCGTCCTGGCGCTGGCCGCCGAATCGGTCGCGCTGGCCGTCCTGGAGAGCGAGACGCCCGCCGACTGGAGCGACCCCACGGGCGAGGCCGCCGCGACCGCCGTCCTCATCGCGGCCGGGATCGACCCCGCCTCGGCCCGCCGCTACGTGCACACCGTCCTCAAAGAGGACACCCAGTGCTAGCCCGGGGGGGGCGACCCCCCGGACCCCCGCATGCGCTCCGCGCCCCGCGGNNCTGGGCCGGTAGCGATCGCCTCGCCTGTATGACGCCGAGCAGCGCTTGGTCGCGCAGACCACCCAGATCCAGGCCGTCAGGTGACCCCCTGCCGCTCATGCCGCCCGGCGGGACCGGCCGTTGTGCGACAGTGGAGATCATCACTCCCCGGCCGGCATCACAATAGTGATCTTCGTGAGGCCGGCGGCCCGGGGACGCCTAGGCTTGAGGGACCGTTACCGTTGAGTTTCCCGGCAGACTGGCCTTACGAAGGCGTCCCGGTGAGAAGAGCAGCCATGAACGACCCTGGCGTCACCCGTGTCGCCGTCTATATCGACTTCGACAACATCGTGATCTCCCGTTACGACCAGGTTCACGGCCGGGGCCAGTTCCAGCGTGACAAGGTGCGCGGGTTCAACAGGACCGACAAATCGGCCGATGCCGACATCGCGGAGAAGCTCCGGCGCGCCACCGTGGACGTCGGCGCGGTGATCGACTTCGCGTCATCGTTCGGCACTCTCGTGCTGACCCGCGCCTATGCGGACTGGTCAGCCCTCGTGAACGCCGACTACCGCGGACAGCTGGTCAGCCGCGCAGTGGACCTGGTGCAGCTCTTTCCCGCCGCCGCCTACGCCAAGAATGGGGCCGACATCAGGCTGGCCGTGGATGCGGTGGAGGACATGTTCCGCCTTCCCGACCTGACCCACGTGGTGATCGTGGCCGGAGACTCGGACTACATCGCCCTCGCCCAGCGGTGCCGGCGTCTGGGCCGTTACGTCGTGGGGGTGGGAGTCGCAGGGTCGACGAGCAGATCGCTCGCCGCGGCGTGTGACGAACTCGTCACCTACGACGCGCTGCCCGGCATCACCACCACCGAGCCTCCCCCGCTGCCGGCCGGACCCGCAACCAGCGAACAGGCAGAACATGAGGAGTCCGGCAGCGCGCCGCCCGCGCGCTCGCGGCGTACCAGGCGGCCGGCGGCCGCGGCCACCGAGGAGACGGATCCCGATTCCGAAGACCCGCAGCGGCTGGCGACCAGGCTCCTGGAACGGGCGCTGCGACTCGGCCAGGAAAAGGACGACGCGGACTGGCTGCACAGCTCCGCGGTAAAAAGCCAGATGCGGCGCATGGACCCGTCATTCAGCGAGCGCGCTCTGGGCTATCGCTCCTTCTCGGACTTCATCAAGTCACGAGAAGCCGTCGCCGAACTTGATGAGACAAACCCGGCGCGGCTCGTGCGGCTCAACCCGGCCATGGCCGCCCACTAGGGCAACACGGGTTTCCAGCGATCACGCGAGCTCCGCCCGCGGGCCGCGGGAGCCGCGCAGACTGAACCGCGCAGACTGAACCGCGCACACTGAACCGCGCACACTGAACCGCGGGGGGAGGAAGCTGTGACCGCGCGTATCAGTCAGAAGGCAGCGGTCGCCGTGGTCTTTGTCGCCGCGATGTTCATGAGCATCATGGACACGACGATCGTCAATGTCGCGCTGCCGACCATCGGCCGTGACTTCGCGGTGAGCGCCACGGCTATCGACGGCATCTCGATCGCCTTCCTGGTCAGCCTGGCCGTGTTCATTCCGGCGTCCGGCTGGCTCGGTGACCGCCTGGGCGGCAAGCGGGTCCTGCTCACTGCCATCGTGGTCTTCACCGTCGCCTCGGCGCTGTGCGGGCTGGCGTCCAGCCTCGGTGAGCTGGTCGCGTTCCGGATCGTGCAGGGAGTCGGCGGCGGGATGCTGGCCCCGGTCGGCATGGCCATGTTGTTCCGCGCGTTTCCGCCCGAGGAGCGCATCAGGGCCTCGGCGATCCTGACCGTGCCCACGACGCTGGCTCCGGCGCTGGGCCCGGTCATTGGCGGGCTGCTCGTCACCGACCTGTCCTGGCGGTGGGTGTTCTACGTGAACGTGCCGATTGGCATCGCGGCGTTTGCCTTCGGTGTGATCTTCCTGCGGGAGTCCGTTCAGGCGCGGCCCGGCCGCTTCGATCTCGCTGGCTTCCTGCTCTCCGGGCTCGGCCTCGGGCTGCTGATGTACGGCGTCTCGGAAGGGCCCAACCTGGGCTGGCACCAGCCGCAGGTGCTCGCGACGATCGCCGGCGGGGTAGTGCTGCTGGCAGCCATGGTGGTCGTCGAGCTGCGGTCGGACGCGCCCATGGTGGATCTGCGGCTGCTGGGTAACCACCTGTTCCGGTCCTGCAACGGCGTCATAGTCCTCGCTTCGATTGCCTTCCTGGGCACCCTGTACGCGATCTCGCTGTACTACCAGGATGGCCGCGGCCTGAGCGCGCTCGGCTCCGGGCTGAGCACGTTCCCCGAGGCACTCGGGGTCATGGGCGGTGCGCAGTTGGCCAGCCGGGTGCTTTATCCGCGGCTCGGCCCCCGCCGGCACATCAGCATCGGGCTGACCGGTACCGCGGCCTCAATCGGCTTGCTCGCCCTGATGGGATCGCAGACCAGCCTATGGTGGGCACGCCTGCTCATGCTCACCCTCGGGCTGTCCATGGCCCAGGTGTTCGTCCCCGTCCAGGCGGCGGCTTTCGCCACGATCACGCCTGCGGCCACCGGCCGGGCCTCGACGATGTTCAACGCGATCCGGCAGCTCGGCGGGGCCATCGGCGTCGCGGTGCTGACCACCGCCATCGTGCTCGTCGGCCCCGTTCACCTGGTCGCCGGGCACCCGGCGGCCAACCTCACCGCGTACCGCGCCGCCTTCCTGGCGGCCGCCGCGATCTGTCTCTGCGCCGTGGCATTCGCACTGTCTATCCGGGACGCCGACGCGGCCAGCACGATCCCCCGCCGACGCGGCCCGCAGGCGGCCGGCCCACCGTCCGCACCCGCGACAGCGGCCTGAGTGGGGGCCCGGAAGCCCTGGCGCCAGGTTGTCGGGCCCGGCGCCAGGTGGGTTAACGAAGCGTCCAGTCGAGTTCTTTCCTGGCCGTGGCGTTGCTGGCGCCGCGGGACTCGGTCATCCGGGTTGTCGGCTCACCTGCGGGGTTTCTCCCTCCTGTGAGGGGGACTTCGGCACAGGCGGTTCAGTTCGCAAATTGCGCGGTCCATTCACCGGCCACCTGCCCGGTGGTGACGTTGAGCCGGTTCCAGGTATTGATCGCGGCGATGTGGGTGACCAGGGCGCCCAGGGCTGGCTCGCCGTAGTGCCTGGCGGCCTGGTCCCAGATTTCGCCGGGCACCGGGTCGGCCCGGTCGGCCAGCCGGGTGGCGGCCTCGGCGAGTGCCAGGGCGGCCCGCTCGGGTTCGGTGAAGTAGGGGGCGTCCCGCCAGGCCGCCAGGGTGGACAGGCGCTCGTCGGTCTCGCCGGCCTTCCTCGCCGCGCGGGTGTGCATGTCGAGGCAGACGGCGCAGCCGTTGATCTGGCTGGCCCGCAGGCACACCAGGTTGATCGTCGCCTCTGGCAGGCCGGCCCGGCTAGCCGCCTGGTTGGCTGCCTTCGTCAGCGCCTGCAGGGCCTCCATGGCGCCGGGCACGGTCATTGCCGGGTTGGTGATACGAGGTTGCATCGGCTCTCCTTGGTCACATCGGCCGGGTTTGGCTTGTCGCTGTTAATGACACGCCGCGCGAGGGGAATGTGACCGATGAGCGGACGGGCGGCCTGTGGGCTGCGCGCTGTCCGGGCCGGGCTCTCGGGATGCCGGGAGGCCGTCAAGGATGATGAGGGGTTTGTGCCGCCACTGGCCGGGCTCGGCGGTGAGTCCGATGGTGTGGTCGCCTGGTGTGGTCGCCCGGGATCGCGGCGGCGAGGGCAAAGAGATGTCCGTTTCGGGATTGTGGGCGCCAGCCCGCTCGCAGTGAGCAGCGGATTATGAGTCCGCTGCGGCCCCTCCCCGTTCATCCCCGGCCATCCCCTCCTGTCCTGTAATCCCAGGCCAGGCAGGGCAAGCGGGGATAGGCAGGGACGGGCAGGGATCGGCAGTACACCGCACGAATGTCCCCCGGACGGCCTGCGGGCACTTGGACCCCGCCGTGCGGAAGCGAATCGGCCGCGTCATCGACCGGCTCGCGGACAACCCGCGACCGGGGCAGGCCACCAGGCTGAGCTCGAAGGTCCCGCTGCCCCGTCCTGGTGACGTGTCCGCGCTCCCATTAGGGCTGGTAGCCGGCGGGCCACTGCTGCAGGGCCCACATGTTGCCGTCCGGATCGCTGAAGTAGGAGTAGAGGACGCCGCCCATGTCCTGGACGTCGCTCAGTTCGACGCCGCGCGCCGTCAGAGCGGCCCGGGTCGCGGCCATGTCCGCCACGACAAGATGTATGCCCTTGACCGAGCCCGGGGCCATGTCGGTGATCGGCCCCATCCCCGTGCCGAAGACGATGGCGCAGCTCGACCCCGGCGGGGTGAGCTGCACGACGCGCATCGTGTCCGTGACCTGAGTGTCGTGGAGATTCCCAAAGCCAGCCTGCTCGTAAAACGCCTTCGCCCGGTCGACATCGGACACCGGAACCGGTACGAGTTCCAGCCGCATGTCCGGCACGGCGGGGTTACCTGCCAATGATCCATCCTCCTCGATGATCCGGGGCCCGCCTTCGCTCCCCGTATCCGCTGCTCCGCTCATAGTCCCTCCCTGGTTCCGCTTCGTTGGCTGCTAGGACGTTACGCGGGAGGACAAGTCATCGGTCCGTCGGCCTCCGGCTGGACAGCGCCGCCCAGGCTCCGGAGCTGGCTCGGGTCGAGCCGCAGGGCCGCGGCCGCCTGGGCCGCCATCTCCGGCAGTTCGGTCACGGCAGCATCGTCGCACAGCCAGAATCATCATCTGGCGCATACGCGCAGCTAACATCTGCGTCATAGAAAACCTGGATGATGCCCGGGTGACGGGCGGATACGCGGACTGGCGGGGGCACGTGATCGTGTGCGGCCTGCGCTCCGTTGGCCTGCGCATCGTCGAGGAGCTCAACCTGTCCGGCGTCCCGGCCGTGGTCGTCGACGACCACCCCGATCCGGCGCTGGCCCGCCAGCTCGCCGAGTGGGGCGTTCCGCACCTCGCGGCCAGCTCACGGACGGCCGCGACGCTGACCGACGCGGGGCTGGCCGGGGCGATCGCGGTCATCTGCGCCCTCGGGGACGATCTGCAGACCCTGGAGACGGCGCTGCTGACCCGTGAGCTGCGCGCCGACGTGCGGGTCGTCGTCCAGCTCGGCAACCCCGCCGTGGGCCGCGCGCTCGCTCAGATCAACGTGGCCGTGCTGGACGTGGCCGGGCTGTCCGCCCCGGCCATCGCCGAGGCGTGCCTGCAGTCCGGTGCGCAGGAGATCGCGCTGGACGGTGAGCGGTTCCTGGCCGCGCGGACGACCGCGCCGCGCCGCGCCACGCTAAGGGAACTGTACGGGGCGCTGGCGCCGGTAGCCGTGCTGCCCGCGTCCGGCGGGGACGTCGTGATCTGCCCCGGCCGCGATCACACCGTGGACCAGGGCGATCACGTCACGGTGTTCGCCACGCCCGAGGAACTGCGCGCCGCCGGGATCGCCGGGCAGGTTCGTTACCCCGCGCACGCCCGGCCGTTCAGCCCTGGGCGGCGGTTCCGGCACGTCGCGATCTCGCTGCTGCACGCGGCCGCGGACCGGCGGATGGCTACCGCCCTCGTCGCGCTGATCACTGTCCTCTTCGCCTCCACCACGATCTTGCACCTGGCGTACCGGCTGCCGAAGTCGGGACCGATCTCGATCCTCAACGCGGCCTACTTCACGGTCGAGACCGTAACGACCGTCGGTTACGGCGATTTCTCCTTCCGCGGCCAGCCGCCCCTGCTGATGGTGCTGGCGATCTGCCTGATGCTGCTCGGCGCGCTGTTCGTCGCCATCTTCTTCGCCATGCTCACCAACATGATCGTCAGCCGCCGTCTCGAGGAATCCCTCGGCCGGCAGCGGATCACCGGGCTGAGCGGGCACGTGATCGTCATCGGGCTGGGCACGGTCGGCACCCGGGTGATCCAGCGGCTGCTGGCCAGCGGGCGGGAAGTGGTGGCCGTGGACAAGGACGAGCACAACCGTCGCCTGGGTCCGGTCCGCGCGCTCGGCGTGCCCGTCATCATCGCCGACGCCACCCTGCCGCAGACGCTGGAGGCGGTCAGCCTGGCGAACGCCGCCGCGGTGGCCGTGGTCACCAGCGATGACCTGGCCAACCTCGAGACCGGGCTGGCGGTCCGCGATCAGCTGGGTGACCGCTGGAACAGTGTGCCGGTGGTGCTCCGCATGTTCGACTCACCCTTCGCCAGGTCCGTTCGGCATAATTTCGGGTTTTCCGCCGTCCGTTCCACCGCCGCGCTGGCCGCACCGTGGTTCGTCGGGGCGGCGCTCGGCCTGGACGTGCTGAGCACCTTCTACGCCGACGACAAGCCCCTGCTGGTCGCGCGGCTGACCGTGTCCCCGGGCGGCGGGCTGAACGGGCTGGCCATGAGGGAGCTGTCGGCCCGGACGCGGGTGCTGGCCATCCGGCGCGCGGCCGACGAGCAGTTGCTGGAGCACCCGCCGCGGCGGGGCACCCGGTTCCGGGCCGGCGACCAGGCCTTCCTCATCGGCCCGTACGAGGAACTGCTGGCCGTGCTGCGCCGGGACCGTCCGTCGCCGCAGAGCAGCCCCGCACCCGGCGTGATCCGGCTCCCCGGCAGCCCCTAGCGGTCCTACTGCGGGGCGCCCGCGCGGGGACCTCTCCCCGGGCAGGCCCCTAGCCCGGCACCTCTTCCGCCGTCACCAGCATCTCCTCCAGCAGCGGGCCGCCGAACGTCGTGGCCATGGCCACGTCCGAGGCGTCGCGGCCCCGGCCGATCAGGATGCGCCCCTTGCGCCGCCGGTTGTTGCGCGGGTCGAAGGTCCACCAGCGGTCACCCAGCCAGACCTCCATCCACGCCGCGAAGTCCATCGGCGCCGGGTCCGGCGGAACGTCCATGTCCGGCAGGTAACCGAAGACGTACCGGGCCGGGATGTTCAGCGCGCGGCAGAACGAGATCGCCAGGTGGGCGAAGTCACGGCAGACCCCGAGCCCGGACGCGAAGACGTCCGCCGCCGTGGACACCGGCGTCGAGCTGCCGTAGGCGAAGGTGAGGTGGCCGTTCACGTAGTCGCAGATCGCCTGGACCCGCCGGTAGCCGGGGGGCAGTCCGCCGAACCGGGACCACGCCTCGTCGCCGAGCAGGTCCGGCAGGCAGAACCGGCTGGGCAGCGTGTAGAGGAGCGTGTCGTCCGGCAGCTTGTCCGGTGGGTTCTCCGGAGCGTCCTCGTCGGCGTCCTCGGTGGCGTCCGGGACGGTAGCCACCGCGCCGTAGCTGAACCGGGACCGGCCGGACGACAGGATGGCCCGGGTGCACGGGTTGCCGTACACGTCGGTGTAGTCCCGCAGCGCCATCTCTGGCTCCCCCCCCAGATACTCGCCGGCCAGCGTGATGTCCCGGGCGTTGCGCGGCTGAACGTGGAAGACGACGGACGTGTCGACCTCGGCCACGTAGACGAAGCTGCATCCGATCCGAACGTGGCGTGTCTGCATTATCCCATCTTCGTGGCCGCATGTTTCCGGCCGGTTACCGGCCCCCCCTCTGGTCAGGCCACCCCCTCTGGTCGGGTCCGCTCTGGTCGGGCCCCCTCTGGTCGGGTCCGCTCTGGTCGGGTCCCCTCTGGTCAGGCCGAGTGTGGCCCTCGCGGCGAGTCCGGCATAAGGTCACGGCATGAGCGAAAGGCTGCCGTTGTTCCCGCTCGGAACCGTTTTGTTCCCGGGCCTGGTGCTGCCGCTGCACATTTTCGAGGAGCGGTACCGGCAGCTCGTTCATGAGCTGCTGGACGGCCCGGAGCCCAGGCGGTTCGGGGTCATCGCGATCAGGAAGGGCCGCGAGACCGGCGTGGAGGGCGTCTCGTCCCTGTACGAGGTGGGCTGCACCGCGACGCTGCGCGAGACCGAGGAGCACGGTGACGGCCGCTTCGACCTGGTCACCGTGGGCACCCAGCGGTTCCGCCTGGAGGCCCTCGACGAGTCACGTCCATACCTGCAGGGCGACGTCGAATTCCTGGACGAGGACGACGGCGACAGCGCCGAGGCGGGCCGTGCGGCCAGCCTCGTCGCCGCCGCCTTCCGCGACTACCTGAAGGCGCTCACCGAACGCGACCTGGCCCAGGTCAGCGTGCCCGACCTGCCGGACGACCCCGTCCTGCTGTCCTATCTTGTCGCGGCGACCATGATCATCGACCTCCCGGACCGGCAGGGCCTGCTGGCCGAGCCGGACTCGCTGAGCCGATTGACTGCCGAACGGGCCATGCTGCAGCGTGAGACGACGATGCTCCGTACCCTGACCGCGCGTCCCGCGCCCGACCTGCGGTACGCGCCCTACAACCCGAACTGATCACACCCCCAATAATCAGATACGGATAATCAGATACGGGTCACCGGCACCGACAGAGGCAGGTCCCGCGACGAACGCCCCACCTCGACGGTGTACTCACCGCGCGGCCACACCCAGCCGCCCGTGCCCGTGCCCGCGTCCGTGTCCGTGTCCGCGTTCTGGCTCGCGTCCGCGTGCTCGTCGTAGCGGGCGAACGCCCGGGCCGGGATACGCAGCCGGACCTCGGCGGCCTCGCCGGGCCCGGCGGTCACCCGGCCGAACGCGGCCAGCGTGCGGACCGGCCGGCGCTCGTCCCCGGGCGGCAACGACCCGGGGCCCGTCACGTACGCCTGGACGACCTCACCGCCCGTCCGCGCCCCGGTGTTCCGCGCCACGACCACGATCTCCAGGTCCAGTCCCGCGCTGAGCTGGGCCGCGCTGAGCTGGGCCGCGCTGGCCTGGACCGCGCTGGCCTGGACCGCGCCGAGCTGGGACGCACTGAGCTGGGACGCGCTGCCGTTCCCCGCCCCGTCCGCCCCATCTACCACATCTGCCCCGTCCGTCCCATGAAGGGCACGGGCCGACTCGAGCGCCCAGGTGGTGTAGCCCAGACCATGGCCGAACGGGAAGCGCGGGGACGTTCCGGCGCGGTCGAAGCCGCGGTAGCCGATGAGCAGGCCTTCGTCGTACCGGAGCTGGCCGTCGTCGTCCGGGATCGCGTGCAGCACCGGGCAGTCGGCCTCGGCGCCCGGCAGGGTGACGGGTAGCCGCCCGCCCGGCTCCACCCGGCCGAACAGCACGTCGGCCAGAGCGTCGCCCATCGCCTGGCCGCCCAGCCAGGCGTACCCGACCGCGGCGACCTCGCCCGCCCACGGCATCAGCACCGGCATGCCCGCGTTGACCACGACGATCGTCCGGTGGTTGACCGCCGCGACCCGGCGCACCAGCTCGTCCTGCCGTCCGGCCAGGGCCAGGGTGGGCCGGTCGAATCCCTCGCTTTCCGCGGTCGGCGGCGACCCGACGACGACGATGGCCGCGCTGGCCTCGCGCGCGGCCTGCACGGCCGCCTCCAGCATGGCGTCCTCGTCCGGGGCGGGCACGGCGCCGAGGCGGATGGCCACCGGGCCCGGCGCCCCGCCCGACGGCAGCAGGGTCACCTCGATCTCGGCCTCCTGCCCGGCCCGCAGCGGGACGGTGGCCCGGATCTCGCCGGGCCGGACCATCGCCTCCACCGGGTCGGCCGGATCCGGCGTCGTGCCCTCGGCCAGGACCGTTCCGTCGACCGATAGCGACAGCTGCCCGACACCGCCCGCACCGATCAGGTACGGGCCGTCACCGTCACCGTCGGCGCGGAAGCGGGCCCGCAGCGTGATCCGGCCGCGGCCGCCCCAGCCGATGCCGTCGGGGAGGCCTTCCCACCAGGTGAACATGGCGGCCGTGCGGTGCTCGGCCGTGAGCAGGCGGCCGTCGGCGGCGCGGAACTCCAGCCGCACGCCCGGCTGACCGGTTACCGGGTCGGTCAGCGACGACGGCGGCGGCTCGGGGACCGCCTCCCAGGTAACGCAGCCCGGCTCGACACGCACGGGCGCCTGGCCGGCCAGCCCAGGGCCGGCCAGTGCTGTGCGCAGCGCTTCGGCCGGGGTGGACACGCTGACCTGGTTGACGGCCGCGCTGCCGCCGCCCTGGGTGACCGGATGCACGGCGTTCGGCCCAATAAGGGCCAGCCCGCCGGCCGGGCCGCCCAGGCTGTCCGCGTCGAGGGGGAGTACCCCGCCCTCGTTGCTGAGCAGGGTGAACGCCGCCGCCGCGGCCCGCCGCAGCAACGCCGGGTCCACGAGGGGCCGTTCCGCTCCTCCGTGCCCGTCCGGGGAGCCCGCGCCGGCCCGGGCGCCATCCGGGGAGCCCGCGCCATCGGGGGCGCCATCCGGGGAGCCCGCGCCATCGGGGGCACCGTCCAGGGTGCCGTGCCGGGAGCCCGCGCCGTTCAGGGCGCCGACCCGGTCCGCGAGCCCCAGTACGCGCCGTACCTTGTCGTCTACGTCGCTCTCGGCGATCCGGCCCGAACGCACCGCTGCGGTCAGCCGCTCGCCCCACGGCCCGGCCGGCCCGGGCATGGCCAGGTCGAGCCCGGCCTCGGCGGTTTCCTCGGTGCTGCGCGCGGCGTGCCAGTCCGACAGCACGACGCCGGTGAAGCCCCACTCGCCCTTCAGGACGTCCCGCAGCAGCCGGGCGTTCTCCGTCATCGTGGTTCCGTTGACGGAGTTGTACCCGGCCATGACGGCCAGGACGCCCGCCTCCCGGACGCACGTCTCGAACGGGACCAGGTACAGCTCGCGCAGTACGTGCTCGGCCACCCGGATGTCGGAGGTCCAGCGCTGCGTCTCGGAGTCGTTGCAGATGAAGTGCTTGACCGCGCAGGCCACCCCGGCGTCCTGCACGCCGCGCACGTAGGCGGCGGCGATCCGCGCGGTAAGGACCGGGTCCTCGGAGAAACACTCGAAGCCCCGCCCGCCGAGCGGCGTGCGCATCAGGTGGATCGTCGGGGCCAGCAGGACGTCGATGTCCTTGCCGCGCGCCTCGGCGCCGAGGGCGGCGGCGACCTCCCCGACCAGGCCGGGGTCCCAGGTCGCGCCGAGCGCGGACGGGCACGGGAGCGAGGCCGACGGGGCGCGCTCGTCCATCGCGATGCCGCGCACCCCGGCGGGGCCGTCGGAGAACGCCATCGGCCGCAGGCCGACCGAGGCGTCCCCGGGAGTGCGCCAGTTGTCCGCCCCGGTGAGCAGGCGGACCCGGGCGTCCAGTGAGAGCCCAGTGAGGGGGAGCTCAGCGAGGGAGGGCCCGGTAAGGGAGGGCCNNGGTAACGGAGGGCCCGGTAACGGAGAGTCCAGTGCGGGCGGGTCCCGTGCCTGAGCACGCGGCCCGCCCGCCATGGCGGTTGTCCATCTAAGTGATCCGGTTTACCGTTCGCCTCTCGTCAGGACGTGGCCTTCAGGTGCATCAGGGTGTAGCCGACCTCGGGGTCGTCCGGCGACGGGTCCATATACGGGTCGGACTGCGTGGGCCAGCCGGTGATCCGCGCCGTGCTGTACTCGTTCCAGTCGGCCCCGTACAGCAGCGGGATGGTCGGCAGCTCGGTGGACTCGATGGTCTCCAGCTTCTGCAGCGCGGCGGCCTGCGTCGCGGTGTCGTTGGTGTTCTCATACTGAGTGAACGCGGCCTGCGCCTGGGCATTGCTGTACCGGCCGTAGTTCGACGTCGCGCTCTGGCCGACCGGCGCGGAAATGCTGGAGTCCATCCAGTACTGGTACTGGCCGAACGGGTACGGGTCGGCCGCGCCGCCTACGCCGCCGCCCCAGTGCACCATGGTCTGGAAGTTGCCGTCGGCGGCGTCGGTGAACCAGCTGGGTGCGGCCACGCCGTCCACGGTCGCGTTGATCCCGACCGCCTTGAGCTGGCCGGCGATCAGCTGCGCGTCCGCGTAGTAGTCGGTGAACGCGGTCGGGTCCTCGACGGCGAAGGAGATCTCCTGACCGCCCTTGGCCCACATGCCCTTGCTGTCCTTGGCGTAGCCGTCGCCGGACAGGATCGAGGCGACCTTGCTGGCGTCGGCGGTGGCGGAGATGTCGTTGGCCAGCGAGGGGGCCAGGGACGACTGCTGAGTCGGCAGGATCAGCCCGCTGGACGAGGTCGCGGGGGCTTCGTAGCCGTACTCGCCCTTCGTGCTGAGCTCCTGGCGGTTGATCCCGGCGCTGATCGCCTGCCGGACCTTCGGGTCCGCGAGCGGGCCGCCCTTGGCCACGTTGATCCACAGCGTGACCGTGTTGCCGCCGGGGAACCAGTAGTGATTGGTGGAGGGGTCCTTGCTCACGTACAGCTGCTGCAGGCTCGGGATCTCGTTGCCGGCCCAGTCGAGCTGCCCGGCCGCCAGCGCGGTGGTCGCCGCCGTGTTGCCCGAGTAGTACGGGATCTGGACGGTGGAGATCGGCGGCGTGCCGCCCCAGTAGTGCGGGTTCGCGCTGAACGTGACCAGCTGGCTGGTGAACGACTTCAGCACGTACGGGCCGGTGCCGACCGGGTCGGCCACGGTCGCGGTGGCGATGCTGCTGATCGAGGAGTAGATGTGCTTGGGCACGATCAGCGTGTCCCCGGCGATCGCGAAGATGTTCGCGTACTGCGCGGCCTTGAAGTTCAGCACCACCGTCGAGGTGTCCGGGGTGGTGACGCTGGCCAGCGCGGGCAGGCCGCTGTAGTTGGCGGCCGCGTTCGAGTTCATGGTGTTGAACGTGTAAGCCACGTCCGCGCTCGTGAACGGCGTGCCGTCGGTGAACTTGACTCCGGTGCGCAGGTCGACGGTCAGCGTCTTGCCGCCGTTGGACCAGGTGAAGCTCTTGCCGAGCATGGGGTGGTAGACCCCGGGCTGCAGCGCGTCGAACTCGAACAGCGGCTCGTAGGTCAGGCTGCGCAGGTTGGCCTGGGTGCCGAGCGAGTTCGTGTCGAACGGGTTGAAGTTCTTGGTGAACGTGACGCCGGTGACCGACTCCTCGGTGAGCGTGACCGGCTTCGATGCCGAAGATCCGGAGGTGCTGTGGCTGCTTGAGCAGGCCGCGACCCCCAGACCGAGGACCATCGCCGCGGCGACGCCCTTTATGTAAGCGTGATGCATTGTTCTAAACTCCAAGGTGCCCGGCCGGTTCTTCACCGGCCAGCGTTGTTGACCGTGTCGGGGTCTTCGCCAGTAGTGCGGTGCGGGCCGGCCGGGCGTACGGCCGGCCCGAAGGGCTCCCGCCCGGGGGCGGCAGCGTTATATGTCGTTACGCCGTGATCCGGCTCACTAGCTCATCAGTCCTCCTTCGGTGGCCCGGCGGGCTTCCCCGGCCCATCGGGCCCTGCATGGCGGGATGGTTTCGTGCCCGGCGCCGGCTCCGCCGGGCGGGTCTGGGTCGCGCGGGTCTGCGCCGCCTGGGTTTGCGCCGCCTGGGTTTGCGCCGCCTGGGTTTGCGCCGCCTGGGTTTGGGACGGGCGCAGGTCGCTGACGTGCAGCCAGCAGGCCGCGGAATGTCCCGGGGAGACGGTCACCGTCGGCGGCCGCTGCTCCCGGCAGACGGCCATCGCGTGCGGGCAGCGGGGGTGGAAGCGGCAGCCGGACGGCGGCGACACCAGGCTGGGCGGTGCCCCGGCGCCGGCCAGGGACGGCGGCGCGGCGCGCGCCGGGTCGGGTGCCGCGGAGAGCAGCAGCTGCGTGTAGGGGTGCGCGGGCGCGTCGGTCAGCTCGGTGCTCGGCGCGGATTCCACCAGCTCCCCCGCGTACATGACGACGATCGTGTCGGCCAGGTAGCGCGCCGAGGCGATGTCGTGCGTGACGTACAGGATGGCCAGCCGGGACTTGTCCCGCAGGTCGGCCAGCAGGTTCAGGACGCCGAGCCGGATGGACACGTCCAGCATGGACACCGGCTCGTCGGCGAGCAGCACGTCCGGCTGGACCGCCAGCGCCCGGGCGATCGCCACCCGCTGGCGCTGGCCGCCGGATAGCTCGTGCGGGTACTTGTCGATGAACCGGCCGGGCGGGTCGAGCGCGACGCGGCGCAGCAGCCCGTCGATCGCGTCGCCCATGTCACCGTCGGCCATGTGGTGGATCTTCAGCGGCCGGCTGAGGTGGTAGCGGACGGAGTGCACCGGGTTCAGCGACGCGAACGGGTCCTGCAGCACGAGCTGCACGTGGCCCGCGTACTCCTGCCGGTGCCGCTGGCGGAGCGGCACCTGGGTGCCCTCCAGCAGCAGCTCACCCGAGGTGGGGGTGATGATCCGCGCCAGCATCCGGGCCAGCGTGGACTTCCCCGAGCCGCTCTCGCCCACGACCGCCGTCACCGACGAGCGCGCCAGCGCGACCGATACGTTCTCCACCGCGTGCACGGTGCCAGGCCGGCGCAGCCCGTGCCGCACCTTGAACAGCTTGGTCAGGTTCCGGGCCTCCAGGGCCGGCGCGTCCGTGCCGGGGGAGGCCGGGGTGGCCAGCGTTTCGGTCATGACGTCTGCCCGCCTTCGGTCGCACCCGGATCCGGAACGGCCGCTGTCACCGGGTCCGGCCGCGACAGTTCTTCCGGTGCCTTAACGGACGTAGCTGGGTCGTGCAGCCAGCACGCGACCTCACGTCCCGCGGCCCCGTTGAGCAAGCCCCCGTTGAGCAAGTCACCGTTCGGCGCGTGCCCGGGATTCGGTGCGCCGCGCGGCGGGGGGATCACCGGGCTCAAGGGGACGAGCTGCGGAACGTCCACCGAGCAGCGTTCCAGCGCGTGCGGGCAGCGCGGGTGGAACGCGCACCCGGACGGGACCGCGCGCAGGTCGGGAGGCGCCCCGGCAATGCCGATCATCGGCGTCCGCGCCCCGTGCATCGGCGGGAACGAGTTCAGCAGCCCGTAGGTATAGGGGTGGCGCGGGGCCCGGAACAGCGCCGCGGACTTGGCCCGCTCGACCAGGCGTCCCGCGTACATCACCGCGATCTCGTCGGCCAGCTCGATCAGCAGCGACAGGTCATGCGTGATGAACAGGGCGGCGAAGCCCAGGTCATCGCGCAGCCGGATCAGTTCCTCGAGGATTTCCCGCTGGGTGACCACGTCCAGCGCGGTGGTCGGCTCGTCCATGATCACGACCTGCGGCTCCAGCGCGAGGGCCATCGCGATCATGGCGCGCTGCCGCATGCCGCCGGACAGCTCGTGCGGGTAGCTGCGCAGCCGGTCACCGGTGATGCCGACCATCTCCAGCAGCTCGATGGCGCGCTTTTCCCGCATCCGCCGGCCCATCCCCGGCCGGTGGGCCCGCAGCACGTCCTCGATCTGGCGGCCGATGCTGATGACCGGGTTGAGCGCGTTCAGCGCGCTCTGCATGACGACCGAGATCTCCGACCAGCGGACCCGCTGCAGCTCGGGCTCGTCCAGCTCCAGCAGGTCGGCGCTCTCCGCCACCGGGCGCGCCTGCTTGTCCGCGTGCTTGTCCGCGTGCTTGTCCGCGTGCTTGTCCGCCCCGCGGCCGCCATTCGCCCCGCGCCCGCCATCCGGGAGGGATGGCGCGCCCGGCCGGGAGTGGAACAGGACCTCGCCGCCGGTGATCAAACCGGGCTCGCGCAGCAGCCGGGTGGCCGCGTACGCCAGCGTCGACTTCCCGCTGCCGCTCTCGCCCGCCAGGCCGAGGACTTCGCCGCGCCGCAGCACCAGGTTCGCGTCCACCACGGCGTGCGTGGCCTCGTCCCCGATCCCGTAGTCGACGCACAGGCCGCGGATCTCCAGTACGGGCTCACCGCGCTGGACGGGTATCTCCAGCTGGCTGTTCCCGGCCGCGGCAGGGGCCGCGACGTCGCTGGCGCTCACCGGGCCACCCCCGTCCGCGCGGTAGTCGCCGGGGCGGTGGGCTTGCGCGGGGCCGTCCGCACGACCGGGGTCAGCCCGAGCTTCGGATGGCGGGGCAGCCCGGCCTTGCGCATCCCCTTCCGGGACAGGCCCGCCGCGCGCAGCCGCGGGTTGATGAACTCGTCGACGCCGAAGTTGAGCAGCGCCAGGCCCGTGCCGACCAGCGCGATGCACAGGCCGGGGGGCACGAACCACCACCACGCGCCGGTCAGCGGTGCGTTGCTGGACTGCGCCCAGTAGAGCATCGTGCCCCAGTTCCACACCGCCGTGCTCGTCACCCCGATGTACGCCAGCGCGACGTAGGTGCCGATGGCGTAGAGCATGGTGAACAGGAACGACGACGCGACGATGGCCACCAGGTTCGGCAGCACCTCGAAGAACATGATGCGTATCCGGCCCTCGCCGACTACGCGCGCCGCCTCCACGAAGTCGCGTCTCTTGATCGACAGCGTCTGCGCGCGCAGCACCCGGGCGCCCCATGCCCAGCCGGTGATGGCGATGATGACCCCGATGAGCAGCGTGTTCGACCGGCCGGAGGCGGGCAGGTAGCTGTCGATGACGATGAGCAGCGGCAGCCCGGGGATGGCCAGGAACACGTTGGCCGCCAGCGAGAGCCCCTCATCCGTGCCGCCGCCGATGTAGCCGGCCGTGATGCCGACGATCACCGACAGCAGCGTCGCGACCAGCCCGGCGATGAAGCCCACCACCATGGTGGCGCGGGCCCCGTTGAGCAGCTGGGAGAAGAGGTCCGCGCCGAGGTTGCTGGTGCCCAGCCAGTGCATGGCCGAGGGGTGCAGGTTGGGCGCGAAGGCGTTGTAGTTCGGCGCGTACGGCGCGACCCACGGGCCGATCAGCGTCAGCAGCGCGAAGATCGCGAGGATGGCCAGCCCGGCGATGGCCTTGGGGGAGTGCGGCAGGCGAATCGCCCGTACCCGCGTTCGGGCCAGGACCGCCTCGGGCAGCTGGCCCGCCGGAAGCTGGCCCGCGGGCAGCGGGGCCAGGTTGTCGGCATTGACGGACATGAGCTCAGGCCTCCTGGCGCACGCGCGGGTCGAGGAACACGTAGATGAAGTCGGCGATCAGGTTGGCGCCCAGCACGGTCAGCGTGATGACCAGGAAGATGCCCTGGAGCAGCGGGTAGTCCTGGTTGAGAACCGCCTGCAGCAGCAGGTTGCCGACGCCGGGGTAGTTGAAGACCAGCTCCACCAGCAGGGCGCCGGACACCACCAGCCCGATGGCCAGGGAGAAGTTCGCGACGCTGGGCAGGATGGCGTTGCGCGCGGCGTAGCTGACGACCTTGCGGGTCGGCAGGCCCTTGGCCCTCGCCACCAGGACGAAGTCCTCGTCCATCACGGTGACCATCATGTTCCGCATGCCGAGCATCCAGCCGGCGATCGAGCTGAGCACGATGGTGGCGGCCGGGAGCTCCGCGTAACGCACCACGCTGAAGAGGAACGGGCCGTTGAATCCGGGGGTCAGCCCCCGTGCGTAGTTGCCGAGGACCGGGAACCAGTGCAGGTCGCTGCCCAGCACTAGCAGCAGCACGGTGCCGAGGAAGAAGTACGGCACGGCCTGGAAGAAGGTGGATACCGGCAGGAACCCGTCCAGCCAGGACCCGCGCCGCCAGCCGAGCGCGATCCCGGCCAGCGTGCCGAGCACGAAACTGAGCACCGTGGACGCGCCGAGCAGGCCCACCGTCCACGGCAGGGTCTGCCCGAGCACCGTGCTGACCGGCGCCGACAGCGTGATCGACTGGCCCAGGTTGCCGTGGAAGAGCTGGCTCCAGTAGCTCACGTACTGCGACCACAGGCTCTGGTGCAGCCCGATGCCGAACTGCTGCTGAATGGCCTGCTGCATCTGCAGGGTCACCCGGCCCTGGAGCTTGCCGATCATGGTCTGGATCGGGTTGCCCGGCATCAGCCGGGGGAGCAGGAAGTTCACGGTGATCGCCACCCAGGCGGTGACGATGTAGACGCCGATCTTGCGGGCCAGGGCGGTCATGGCTGCCGTGCCTCTCCGCACCCGCAGCTCTGGCGGCGGATGAGCATGGTCGGCAGCACGATGTCCCGGTCGACGGGGGTTTCACGGTTGATCATGGAATAAAGCACCTCGAAGGCGGTCTCGCCGAGTTCCCGGATGCGCTGGCGCACCGTGGTCAGCTGGGTGTGCAGATGCCGGGCCACCGGGATGTCGTCGAACCCGGTCACGGCCACGTCCCCCGGGACACTGATGCCATGGCGTTCCAGCGCGTAGAGCACGCCGATGGCGGTCTGATCGTTCGCGCAGACGATCGCGCGGGGCAGGTCCGTGCGCCGCGCGAGCAGGTTGTTCATCACCCGCGCGCCGCCCCCGGCGGTGTAGTTGCCCTGCCACTGCGGCCCGTCCACGAACTCCGCCCCCGCGTCCGCGACCTCGGCCGCGAGCGTGCGGAAACGGGCGATGCTGTCCGGGCTGTCGACGTGGCCCCCGATGTAACTGATCGACCGGTACCCGTGGTCGTACAGCAGGTGGCGGGCCAGGTCCCGCATGCCGGCCGGGTTGTCGCTGCTCACGTTGGCGGTCATCGGCGTGGCCACCCCGGCCAGCGTGACCACCGGTATCTGGCGGGCCAGCCTTTCGAGCTGGTCCGGCTCGAGCACGCGGTCGTGCAGGATGATCCCATCGCTCTTGCGCGCGAGGGCCAGCGTCCGGCCGCCCGGGTCGTGCTCGTCCAGGCTGACCGAGCGGACCAGGATGTCGAAGCCGCGCCGCTGGGCCGCCTCCGCGATACCCCGGTTGATCATGTCCGGGAACTGCAGGCTGTCGTCCTCATCCGCGAACACGTCCTCGGGAGTCTTCGACGCCCACGGCTGACGGACGATCACCCCGGCGACTTCCTTCAGCCGCACGCTCAGTGCCCGTGCCGCCCCGTCCGGGATGAAGCCCAGCTCCGCCACGGCCTGCAGCACCCGGTCCCGGGTCTCCGGCCGCGGATTGCGCCGCCCATTGAGCACCCGCGACACCGACGCGATCGACACCCCCGCCGCCCGCGCCACGTCATAAATCGTCGGCGGCACACTCACCGCGAGCCCGTCGATCGCGGTCTGTGCCGTCCCGGGGGCGTCGGGTGCGGACTGCTCGCCGGTAAGCCCGTTCGGGGCGGGTGACGCTTCCGGGAGCCCGTCGATCGCGGTCTGTGCCGTCCCCGGCCCGTCGGGTGCGGACTGCTCGCCGGTGTGTCCGTTCGGAATGGGTGCTGCCTCCGGGAGCTCGTCGGGTGCGGACCGCTCCTCCGCGGGCCCGTTGGGCGAAGTGATCTTGGTCACGCCGACCGGCGGGCTCGTGGGTGGCGTGGCAGGCCCGCTGGTGCGCGCGCCGCGCCCCGCGTTCGCCGCCGATTCCGCGTCCACAGCCGGCTCCTTCCGGTGCGGCAGACCAGGCGCCTGTGCCGGGTCCGTCTCGCCGGTAAGCGCTTACCGACTCGCTTGCAGGCTACGACTGTCCGCCCCATGTGTTCAAGGCCCTGTTGTATGACCGTTACGGGAAGGTGACATCGGGTGTGTCCCGTTCCCGCCGCGGGCCGCTCCATCGGGCCGGCTGCGGGTTCCGGCCCCGGCCGGCCGGCCAAAATCCCGTCCGTACCGCGCCTGACGTGGGAAGTGTCACTAGACCAGGTAGCCCACGGCGGGCCCCGGAGGCCCGCAAAGCCAGTCCAGCCCTGATGCGAAATGCGACCTATGGGGCGATTTCGCGACTCCTCCGCGGGGCTCCGATACACGGCTGAAACATCTGCCCCCCGAAGACCTGATGCGTTACCGGCTCCGTAACAAACGGGAAATGAGCCGGAAACCCGCACATGGGAGATATGGAGGCGTTCCGTGAAAAACATCGGAGCGGCCGGGGTGGGTCCGTATAGGCCCCTGGGGGAGACCCCTGGAAACCCGAATGGCCCTTCCAAGGTAGCCCCCCTGGAGGCGCAGACCAGTGGTTCCCTATCCAACTTGGCTGAATGCGGGAGATAACTCCTGGCAGATGACAGCCGCCACGCTCGTCGGTTTGATGAGCATTCCCGCCCTGGCCGTCCTCTACGGCGGCCTGGTACAGAAGAAATGGGCCATGAACACCGTGCTGATGGTGTTCAGCACGTTCTGCCTCGTTCTCATCACGTGGGTCCTGTGGGCCTTCAACATGGGCTTTGGGCACCCGTGGATCAGCACGTTCGTCGGCATACCGGGGACAGTCCTCGGCCACAACGCCTTGGAGGGGCAGGCAAACGTCCCCTTGCTCGACGGTTTGATGCCTCAATTCCGGTTCCCGCAGGCATCGCTCGTCTACTTCCAGTTTGTGTTCGCCGCGATCACGCCGATCCTGTTCATTGGCAGCGTGCTCGGCCGGATCAGCTTCAAGGTCTGGCTGCTGTTCGTGCCGCTGTGGATCACTTTCGCTTACGCGGTCAACGCGTTCCTGCTCTGGGGTGGCGGCTACTGGGCCGGCAAGGGCGCTCTCGACTTCAGTGGTGGCTACGTCATCCACCTGGCCGCGGGCACGTCCGGGTTCGTCGCGGCCGCCGTCATCGGGCCGCGTCTCCAGCGTGACCGCGAGCGGGCGGTTCCGAACAACCTGATGTTCGTGGCGGTCGGCGCCGGAATCCTGTGGCTCGGCTGGAACGGCTTCAACGGTGGTGACCCGTACTTCGCCGGTGCGGACGCCGCCGCCGCGGTCGTCAACACCAACGTCGCGACCGCCGTGGCCATGATGACGTGGATCCTCATGGACATGTTCCTGAGTAGGGAGAAAAAGCCGACGTTCCTCGGCGGCCTCAACGGCATGATCTGCGGCCTGGTGGGGATCACGCCCGCGGCCGGCTACGTCAACGGCCTCGGGGCCATCGTGATCGGCGTGGTGTGCTCCGCGATCGTCTGGGTGGCCTGGGCCTACCTGCCCAGGTACGTGTGGCCGTTCAACAAGGTGGACGATGCGCTCGGGGTGGTCTACACCCACGGCATCGCCGGCCTGTTCGGCGGCCTGCTGGTCGGCTTGCTGGCGGACCCGAAGATGATCGAGTACATAGGCCTCGGCAAGACCGCCTCCTTCAGCGGCGCGGGCCTGTTCTACGGGCACCCCAAGCAGCTGGCCATCCAGGCCGGGGCGGCCCTGACGATCATCGTCTGGGACGGGATCGTCACGTTCGTCATCCTGCGGGTGCTGGGGCTGTTCATGAAGCTCCGGATACCCGACGACCAGCTGGAGATCGGCGACGTGGCGGTGCACGGCGAGGAGGTATACCCGTCCGAGGACCTGGTCAGCGTCCACGCGGGCCGTGCCTCGGAAGTGTTCTCCGAGGCGTCGCCCACCACGCTGGAACCGCCACGGGCCAAGGCGACGACCGAAGATCCCTGATCCAGTCCCGGTTCGCTTACGGCTCGCTCGCGTCCTCTGTCTGCCCCCGGCACCCCACGGTGCCGGGGGCAGACGCCGTCCCCGGCCCTGGTCCCCGCACCGGCACCCGTCCGGCGCGGGCTGCCGGATTACGTCGATGAACGATAGGGGCGCTGGTCTGCCGGGGGTGCTGTGAGTCCCCGGGGCGCTGATTTGCCGGGGTGCTGATTTGCCGGGGCGGTGTGAGTCCCCGGTCTTATCGGCAGCGGTAGGCGTCGTGTCGCCAGGCCCGCTAGTTTCCCGGCTCGCGGCTACGGTCTGTACGGGGGCCGTCGCTGCTTCCCCGCGTCATGCATACGGCGCCCGGTGCCACGCATACGGCGCCGCCCGGGGCTGTTTTCAGGGCTGTTCTCTGCGCAGGAGGTCCAGCACGACGTCGTTAACGACGTTGTCGGACGCAGCCGCCCGGATCATCGCCTTGATCCCCCGGGCCAGAGTCATACTGCTGACCGGCTGATCGAGCTCCACGCTGGCCCTGGCTAGCCAGACGTTCAGAAGCTGATAGTCGTCCGGGGTCAGGTCGACTGTGATCCGGACGGGCTCAGTTCCGGACTTCGTTCTGGACTTCCGGGCGGGCTTAGTTCCCTCCCAGGGAGGTGGGCCATACGGCATAAGCCGACTTTACTCCGCTTACTGCATAGACCGCGGCCCGGCGCGGACTGGTCATCGAGTGGACAGCCGTAACGGTCATTCTTCGGCAGCGTGGGCAAATTTTTCGGCAGCCGTGTTCCGGCCGGGTTGCCCGGCCAGGCCGGTTCAGCTGGCCAGGAACCAGTCGAGCTGATCTAGCAGGGCATCCAGCGTGGATGCGGACAGGTCGATGTCGCGGCTGGTGGCGTGCCAGCGGCCGTCGTTGTAGCCGCCGCTGGCCGGGCTAGTTATCCGCCACTCCGGGTCCTGGAGATAGGGCACGACCCGATGGATAGCGTCCGGGCCGCTGCTCATTGACCGTCTTCGATTTCTTCGAGCCGGTCCAGGAGAGGGGCTCGGCGCGCAGGCGAAACTGGTTGGGTGTCTTCGTGCGGGCGGGGAATTTCGGGGATATTTGAGCGGGCTCATTGACCGTGAATTGCGCGGGATCTAACATTAGTCCATTAATAGGAAACTTTCTTAATTAAAGTTCCCGTTCCTTGGAGGAGATGTGGATCCCGCTATTCTCAGCCGATCGCTGCGGGAGAGACGGCGCGCTGTCGCCAGTGTCTCGGCCGCGCTGATCGCCCTGGCCGGCGCCGCGGGCGTGGCGGCCGCCATCACGATCCCGGCCAGCGCGGCCCGGGTCACGGCCACCGAGGCCGCCAGCGTCAGCCAGGTCAGCGCGCTGACCGCGAACTGGTACGAGTCCGCGCCCTACTACAGCGTGCCGGATAGCTCCGGCCCGGACCTCGGCCAGGTCATGGCGGCGACCGGGGCGAAGGCGTTCGACCTGGGCTTCATTCTTGCCAGCAACAACAGCGGCTGCTCGGCGGCCTGGAACGCGACCGACCCGGTCTCGTCGGATACCCAGGTCGCTTCGGTCATCAACGAGGTTCGCGGCGACGGCGGCGACGTCATCGTCTCGGCGGGCGGATACAACGGGACGAAACTCGGCCAGGTGTGCGGCTCCGCGTCCGCCACGGCGGCCGCCTACCAGCAGGTGATCACCACGTACGGCCTGCACGCGATGGATTTCGACCTCGAGGAACCGGAAATCGAGAACTCGACGGCCATTGCGAACGAACTTGGCGCGGCGCAGATACTCCAGCAGGAGGACCCCGGCCTGTTCATCTCGATCACGATCCCGTCCACCACGACGGGGGCCAACTACTTCGGCAAGCTCCTTCTCAGCGAAGCTGACAGCCTCGGGTTCACCCCCGATGACTACACCATCATGCCGTTCGACGGCGGCTTCAGCGGAGGGTCTTCGCAGGTCACTGCGCTGCAGGATTTCAACGCCCAGCTGGTGAGCACCTTCGGCTGGAGCAGCGCGCAGGCGTACGCGCACGAAGGATTTTCGGGCATGAACGGGCGGACAGATTCGGCCGAATACTTCTACCAGAGCGATTTCCAGACCGTGCTGAGCTTCGCGGAAAGCAGCGGCATGAGCCGGTACACCTTCTGGTCGGTGAACCGGGACCGGCAATGCAACCCGCCCGGCAATAACGGCAACCTTTCCAGCGAGTGCAGCAGCGTCACCCAGAACTCCTGGGACTTCACCGCCTACACCGTGGCGTTCGCCAAGAACACGTCGGTGACGCCACCGGCCCCGCCCACCCCGACGCCCACGCCCACTCCACCGGGTGGCGGCGGTGGCGGAGGGGGCGGCGGCTGTACCGCGCCGGCCTGGTCATCGAGTACCACGTACACCAGTGGCAACGTCGTCTCTTACAACGGCAGCCAGTGGACCGCTAACCAGTGGAACTACAACGAGGTGCCGGGCGGCGCGTCGGGCGCGTGGAACAACGACGGTGCCTGCTGACCCCCGGTTAGGCGCTCCCCCCGGGCTAGGCGCGATCCCCGCGGCCGGCCAGCCGATTCGGTTCCGGCTGGTCGGCCGTCCGGTCTCAGTCCGGGACCCTGCTGGTCGGCACGGGACTGGGCGGCACCCAGCCGGTCGGCATAGGGCTGGGGGGCACCCAGCCGGTCGGCACGGGGCTGGGGGGCACCCAGCCGGTCGGCACGGGGCTGGGGGGCACCCAGCCGGTCGGCATAGGGCTGGGGGGCACCCGGCCGGTCGGCACGGGACTGGGGGGC
>PLRW01000311.1 GCA_003164955.1 Actinomycetota bacterium | reverse complement strand
ATGGGCGTCTCACTTGACGGCTACATCGTCGGGCCGGACGGCGGCTTCGACTGGACGGCGCCCGACGAGGAGGTCTTTCGCTTCGTCACCGACGAGATACGAGAGGTCGGCGTCCACCTGCTGGGACGAGGGCTGTACGAGACGATGCTGTACTGGGAGACCGCCGACCAGGATCCATCGCTCGACGACTCAATGCTCGAGTGGGCCGCGATCTGGAAGCCGCTCCCAAAGGTGGTGTTCTCCACCACGCTGCCGGCGGTGCAGGGCAATGCCCGCCTGGCCTCCGGCGGCCTGGCGGAGGAGATCGAGCGGTTGCGAGCCGAGCCGGCGGAGGGCGACATCGCGATCGGCGGCGCGGCTCTCGCCGCCGAGGCGGCCGCGTCGGGTCTGATCGACGAGTACCGGGCCAGGGTCTACCCGGTGCTGGTTGGCGGTGGCATTCCGTTCTTTCCCCAGCGCGAGCGCCGGGTGGATCTCGAACTCGTCGAGACCCGCACCTTCAGCTCGAGAGTCGTCTACCTCCGCTACCGCGTGGCGCGCTAGCCGGCTCGTCCGCCGAGCCCTAGGAAGAACGGGCCAGCCAGTGGCTTGACCTCAATCACCTAGCCCAGTTCTCGCAGCGAGCGCTGGTCGAGGACCCCGGGCCCTCGACCGGCTCGTGGCTCGCGCGGTGGCCATAGAGCAGCCACCAGACGGGCCGGACGGCGCACAGAGGGCAGATCGAGAGCGCGGGTGCCCAGACATGCCTACGGCACGCGGCATCTCGCTGGTGCAGAGCTGGCCAGCCGCCGGGCAGCACAGCGGTTGAAGCGCTTCTGATTCGCTCCGCGGACGATGAGCGGCGCATACCTTCGTCGCTCCTGGCAGCTCCCCCGAAGATCGCGGCCAAGAAGATCAAGACCGTTCGGTCCCGCAGGGGGTTGCCACTTTTCTAGTCTTCTAGAACACTAAATCTCGTGAGCACCGTCGTTGAACCGATAGTTATGGGTGACCCCGGGCCTGCGGGCAGATTCGGCTCGATGGGCGGGCGCTTCGTTCCTGAGGCCCTGATCCCCGCCTGTGAGCAGGTGGAAGAAGCCTTCCGGAGGGCCTGGGCGGATGCTGGCTTCCGGACGGAGCTCACGCACATGCTGAGCAGTTACGCCGGACGGCCCACGCCGGTCACCGTGGCCGATCGGTTGTCAGACGCCCTTGGTGTTTCGGTTCTGCTCAAACGCGAGGATCTAGCCCACACCGGCAGTCACAAGATTAACAATGTGGCCGGGCAGGTCCTGCTGGCGCAGCGAATGGGCAAGACCGCTGTGATCGCGGAGACGGGAGCCGGGCAGCATGGGGTGGCCACCGCGACGGTCGCCGCCCATCTGGGCCTGGGCTGCACCGTGTTCATGGGCGAGAAGGACATGGCCCGGCAAGAGCTCAACGTCTTCCGGATGGAACTGCTGGGGGCCACCGTGATCCCTGTGACGTCGGGATCGCGAACTCTCAAGGACGCCACCAGTGAGGCACTCAGGCACTGGGTCACAACTGTCGATTCCACCCACTACTGCATCGGCTCGGCCCTGGGCCCGCACCCCTATCCGTGGATGGTGCGGGAGTTTCAGCGTGTCATCGGCGACGAGGCCCGGGCCCAGTGCGCGGAACTCCTGCCGGGTGCGGTGCCGGACGCCGTGGTGGCTTGCGTGGGCGGTGGATCCAACGCCGCCGGGACGTTCGCCGGGTTCACGGCCACCACGGCCCGCCTGATCGGCACGGAGGCGGCCGGCGGGGCGGCATTGTCCAACGGCCGCCGCGGTGTTCTGCACGGTTTCATGTCATCGTTCCTCCAGGACGAGCACGGGCAGATCGCCGAGGCCAGCTCGATTTCCGCGGGGCTCGATTACCCAGGGATCGGCCCCGAGCACGCCTACCTGGCCGAGATCGGCCGGGCCGAGTACCACTCGGTGACGGATGCGGAGGCGGTCGCGGCTGTTGAGCTGTGCGCCCAGACCGAAGGCATCTTGTGTGCGCTGGAGTCTGCCCACGCCCTGGCCTGGGTCCGGCGCGCGGCCCGGGACGGTGAGCTGACAGCCGGATCCACGGTGCTGGTCACCTTGTCGGGCCGGGGTGACAAAGACGTCTCGGTGCTGCGGGAGCTGATCCGTGGCCGCCGTTGAGACCGTGCTGGGCCAGGCCCGGGCGAAGGGCCGGTCGGCCCTGGTCACCTATGTCACCGCGGGCATCCGGGCAGACTGGCTCGACCTGCTGACCGTGATGATCGACGCCGGGGCCGACGCCGTCGAGATCGGCTTGCCCTTCTCGGACCCCATGCTGGATGGCCCAGTCATTCAGCAGGCGTCGAGTGCCGCAATCTCCCGGGGCACGACCATTCCCGGCATCCTGGCCCAGTTGCGCGAGGTGAGCGGCCTTGGCACACCGCTCATCGCGATGGGCTACGCGCATCACGCCTGCACCCGCGGCCTCCGGCGGTACTGTCATGAGCTGGCCGACTGCGGTGTCAGCGGGACTATCATCCCGGACCTGCCCGTCAGCGAAGCCGACGAATACCTGGCCGAGGCTCGCGATGCGGGGCTGGATGCGATCCTGATGGTGACACCAGCGACGCCGGACCAGCAGATGCAGGTCATCGCCGAGCGGTCGCGTGGTTTTCTCTACGTCATGAGCGTCATGAACACGACAGGACGGACCTACGAGCGGGATGACGACGCTCGCTGGGCCGTCGCTGCACGATCAAGGAAGCACAGCGCCCGGCCGGTGATTATCGGTTTTGGCATCGACACCCCGGAACGCGCAGCCGCCGCGGTCACGTACGCCGACGGCGTGATCGTGGCCTCAGCCCTGATGCGGCGGGTCATGGACGGGGCGCCGAGCACCGAGGTCGGCCGCTGCGTGCGGGAGATCCGGGCCGCGATTGACAACGCCCAATGAACGGGCCGGGCCGCCGGACTATCAGCGATCGGCAGCCGAAGTACCTGAGCATTTACGGTGACCTGCGTCAACGCATAATGAGTGGACACTGGTCACCGGGCCATCCGCTTCCCCCGCAACGCGAGCTGGCCGGCGAGTTCGGGGTCAGTATCATGACCGTCCGGCAGGCGCTGCAACTGCTGACCGGTGACGGGCTTATCGACACCCGCCACGGTAGTGGGACGTTCGTAGCAGCCCACTACGCGTACGATCTCGGCAATTTGCGCAGTTTCGCGAGTGATCTCGCGGCCCAGGGCGCCCAGATCACCACCCAGCTCCTCGGGGAGGGGATCATTGAGCCGCCCGCGCACGTTGCGGTTCGTCTCGGCGATCCCGGCGATGTCCTCCGGCTACGCCGCCTGCGACTGGTGTCCGGCCGTCCCCTGATCGTGCAGACGTCCTATCTGCCGGTCCGGCATGTGGGCCAGATCGACCCGGGTGACCTCATCAATCCCGGCTTCTACACCGTTCTCGCTCAGCATGGGCTTACCGTCGTACGAGCCGACGAGACCATTTCGATGACCACCCTGTGCCCGGCAGACGCCCGTGACCTAGACCGCCCCGGTGCCAGCCATGCGCTCCTCAGCCGCCGGACCAGTTTCACCGCCGACGATGTGCCGGTGATTGACGACTACGCGCTGCTCGCCGGAGACGCGGTGGTGATCACCGTCAACCGTTCATCCGGCCAGCTCGATGTCCGCTATGAGCTCACGGTCCGGCACGGGGAGAATCGCGGATCACCGAGCTGACCGCCGGACCGTCTTGGCGTCGCCCACCGTGCCGACCGGCTCGACCTGGCCGCGGGACCGTTTTATGGTTTCAACCGGCCGGGGGTCGAAGCATCGGAGGCGGTCATCGAAAACTGGTGGCGACAGGGCATGATGGGCGGCGCGAAAGCCCATTACGACGGCATCGTCGCCTTTTCGCAGACCGATTTCACCGAGGACCTGCGGAAGATTTCTGTGCCCGTACTCGTGATGCACGGCGATGACGATCAGATCGTCTCCTACGCGGACTCCGGGCCATTGTCGGCGAAGCTGGTCAAGAACGGGACGCTGAAGACCTACAGCGGTTTCCCGCACGGCATGCCAACCACGCAAGCGGAGACCATCAACGCCGATCTGCTGGCCTTCCTGAAAGCGTGACCTCAAGCCCGCGATCCGCCACGGAGCCCGGTGGCGGATCGCGGAGGCGATCGCACTAGCTCAAGCCCCCCGGGGTCCGAGACGGGCACTCGAAGCGCGATTTCTTAAGCGTCTGTGGCCGAGCGGACCAGCCGGGCCGCACCCTTATCGTCAGGGACGGTCCTGGCCGGCCTGGTGGTCCCATCTCGGCTCGTCAGGGACGCTCTTGGCCGGCCTGGTGGTCCCATCTCGGCGTCGCCCCGGGCGGGAGCGGCAGGGCGAACGCATTCCGGCGGAAGACGGCCCACGGCAAGACAATAGTGAGGGCCGCATCCTCGACCGGGGGCCCGACGGCCCCAGATGCCGTAGCCGGGCCGCGTTCGGCGCCGCAACCTCGGCGGTTTGCATTGGGCGCGACCAATTGACGGCCGTTCCGCTAGGGACTTTAGGCCCTTTTTCGCCCAAGAATCACCGGCAAGGCTTCCCCTATGGTGGCGTTGTATTCACATCCAGTTGACACAGATGAGCAAAGCGTTCTCAATGCGCTCGATGTGCTTGAGTTCCTCATGCGCGAGGACGAGGTCGAGGTCACCGACATCGCCCGGCGAATGGGCGTGCCGGAGAGCGCCGCGCGCCATTTGCTGAGCGCGATGTGTGGTCGTGATCTCGCCCAGCGCAACCCGGAAACCGGCCGGTACCAGCTGGGCGTACATCTGGCCGAGCTCGGCCAGATAGCGTCCGACCGGTTCCCGCTGCGCCGCGCCGCGCTGCCGCTGCTGGAAGAGCTGCGGCAGGACAGCGGGGGCCTTTCCGTTCACCTCACCGTGCCGGACGGCGCCGATGTCCTTTCCGTGCAGCGCCTGAAGTATGTAGCCGGCCTTGACCTGACAACGGACTGCGGCCGGCGGATGCCGGGCCACGCTACCAGCGCCGGGAAGATCATGGCGGCCTTTGACCCGGCGTTCGCGCAGGCGCTCAAGGCAGCGGGCTTCCCCCGCGTCACGCCGCGCACGATCTCCAACGCGGCCGATTTCGACCGGGCGCTGGCCGAGGTCCGGCGCACGGGAGTCGCCATCAGCGCGGGAGAGTCGCAGTGCGAGCTGACCTCCGTGGCCGCACCCGTGCGTGACTTCTGCGGACGCGCCTACGCGGCTATTTCGGTGGTCGGTCCCGACGCGGAGTTTGGTGACTTCGGCCGCGCGGCGCGGCTGGTGATCGCCGCGACCGCCAGGCTCGGCCAGGCGCTGGGCCGGTAAGCGCAGCCCTCCGCAGCAGGCGGCCACGCGCGGGCACCCAGCCACCTCGACCAGGGTGATCGCTCAGCGCCCAGGACCTGGCGTCCGGAAAGATCGTGCCGCTGGTCACCTACCTGGCGACCGGTTCACGATCCAGGGTGAACCGGTCGCACGGTGGCGGACCGGCTCACGGTCTCAGCCGGGCGCCATGTCGACGAAACGGCTGTAGTGCCCCTGAAAGGCCACGGTGACCGTGGTGATCGGGCCGTTACGGTGCTTGGCGACGATCAGGTCCGCCTCGCCGGCTCGCGGTGACTCACGCTCGTACATGTCCTCCCGGTGCAGGAGGATGACCACGTCGCTGTCCTGCTCGATGCTGCCTGATTCACGCAGGTCGGACAGGACCGGCTTCTTGTCGGTGCGCTGCTCGGGGCCACGGTTGAGCTGCGAGAGCGCGACGACCGGGACATCGATCTCCTTGGCCAGCAGCTTCAGGGACCGGGACATCTCGGAGACCTCCTGCTGCCGGTTCTCCACCCGCTTGGGAGACGACATCAGCTGCAGGTAGTCGATGATCACCATGCGCAGGTCGTGGCGCTGCTTGAGGCGCCGGCATTTAGACCGGATCTCCATCATCGACATGTTGGGTGAGTCGTCGATGAAGAGCGGGGCGTCGGCCACCTCGCTCATCCGCCGGGCCAGTCTGGCCCAGTCGTCGTCGCTCATCTGGCCGGTGCGCATCGTCTGCAGCGACACCTTGGCCTCGGCCGACAGCAGCCGCATGGTGATCTCGTTCCGCCCCATCTCCAGGCTGAAGAACGCCGTGCTCAGACCATTCTTGACCGCAGCAGAACGAGCGAAATCGAGAGCGAGGGTAGATTTTCCCGCGCCCGGCCGGGCCGCGATGACGACCATCTGGCCGGGGTGCAAGCCGTTGGTCAGTGAGTCGAAGTCGGCGAAGCCGGTCGGCACCCCTCTGATTCCGTCACCGCGGCTGCCGATCGCCTCGATCTCGTCCAGGGCTCCCGGCATGATATCGGCCAGGGAGTGGTAGTCCTCGGTCACCCGGTGGTCGGTGATCGCGTACACCTCGGCCTGGGCCCGGTCCACCAGGTCATCGGCCTCGGCGTCGCCCGCGTAGCCGAACTGAACGATCCGGGTCCCGGCCTCCACGAGCCGCCGCAGGATCGCTCGCTCGCGCACGATCCGGGCGTAGTAGCCGGCGTTCGCGGCCGTGGGTACGGACGCGATGAGGGTGTGCAGGTACGGTGCCCCGCCGACCCGGCTGATCTCGCCGCGCCGGGTGAGCTCGTTGGCCACGGTGATCGCGTCGGCCGGCTCACCGCGGCCGTACAGGTCCAGGACGACCTCGTGAATGACCTGATGGGCCGGCCGGTAATGGTCGTGCGGCCGGATCACCTCGATTACGTCGGAGATCGCGTCCTTGGAGAGCAGCATCCCGCCGAGGACGCACTGCTCCGCGGCGACGTCGTGCGGGGGTGTCCGCTCGAACTCACCGCGGGGAGCGATCTCGGCGACACTCACCAGGCAGCACCTCCCCTATAGACGACGTCGCGCGGGATCCGCGCGAGACGCCGTTCCTGAACCGTTCTAGCGGACGGCTACGACAGTTTGGCGGCAGTACTCACCGGACGCCAAACCATCGTGTGCACATGCCTGTGGATAGCTTGTGAAGACACGCCGCCGGCACTGTGCACAGCCTGGGGACGACCCTGGGACAAGAGCGGTATCTCCGCGCTCCGCAGGCCCCCTGGCTGGGCCAATGGTCTCCACTCCCTGTGTGTGAGAAAAAGATTTGGCGCCCGCTGATATCCACAGGCGCGAACGGGTTATCCACAGGCGGGAAGAGTGCGGCGGCCAGCCCCGGGCCGCTCAGCCCGGCGAGCCCGCCACGGTCACGATCGAGCCTGAAAATGATCCAAACGGACCTGGCCCGGAGTTCACCGAAGCGTGCCGGGTTGTCGGCCGGCACCGCTACTATCCGATGGTGTGTTCGAGCGAGGACGGGGCAATCGCCGAGGTCATCGGCGCAATCGACCAGCTGGCCGCCGATTCCGGGACAGGGCTCACCGCGGCGGACATGCGCTCACGGGTCGCGGACATCTGGGCCATGCTGGCCGCCCTCGACCCGGAGCTGGCCCGGCTCAGCGCGGCCTACGGGCAGCCCACCCAGGATCAGTAACCGGGCCCGTGCCCTCCCCCGGGCATGGCGGCGAGATGGCGCCGCAGCGTCCGTTCTGACGCGGTGCACCGGGACAAGGGCCACTTGGGCTGGGCGCCGGGACCTGGACGCCGGGATACGAATAACCGGCCACGTTCCCGGGGTACGATACCCCGGGAACGCGGCCGGCTTTCGTGGGTCAGGCCCCGACGACCTCGATATTGACAGTCGCGTTGACCTCTGGATGCAGCCGGACCTTGACCTGATGCGTCCCGGCCGTCTTGATCGGGTCAGGGACCTCGATGCGGCGCCGGTCCAGCTCAGGGCCGCCGGCGGCGCGGACCGCATCGGCGATGTCGGCCGGTCCGACCGAACCGAACAGCCGTCCGTTGGTTCCCGCTCGCCGCGGCAGCCGTACCGTGAGGTTCTGCAGCTCGCCCGCGGCGGCCTTCGCGTCGTCCAGGCTGCGGATCTCGCGGACGGACCTGGCCCGCTGGATCAGGCCAACCTGCTTTTCGGCGCCCCGGGTCCAGCGCATCGCGAAGCCGCGGGGAATGAGGTAGTTGCGCCCGTAGCCACCGGCGACGTCTACGACGTCACCGGGGGCCCCGAGGCCACTGACCTCCTGGGTAAGGATGAGCTTCATCGGTGTGCGGCTCATATCAATGCCTCCCCGCGGACTCAGCGAGCCGTGCTCGTGTAGGGCAGCAGCGCCATCTCGCGGGCGTTCTTGATCGCCGTGGCGACGTCCCGCTGGTGCTGCGTACAGTTACCGGTTACCCGCCGGGCGCGGATCTTGCCGCGGTCGGAGATGAACTTGCGAAGAAGGCCCGTGTCCTTGTAGTCCACGTAGGAGATCTTCTCCTGGCAGAAGACGCAGACCTTCTTCTTGGGCTTGCGAATTGGTGGCTTGGCCATCGTGGTGCTCCTTTGCAGAGCCCCGCCACGGGCGGGGATGGTCGGTGACTGATGTCGGTATTGGCGCGCTGAGGCGGCCGGTTAGAACGGTGGCTCGTCGGAGAAGCCGCCCGGCTCCGCGGTCGCCCACGGGTCGGCCTCGGCCCGGCCGCCGCCAGACCCGCCGCTCCCGCTGCTGCCGCCGGATCCGCTGCTGCCGCCGGATCCGCCGCTCCCGCCGGAGTAACCCTGGCCGCCGCCCTGGTTCCCGCCGAATCCGCCGCCGGATCCGCTGGATCGCTGCGCCCGTGCGACCTTCGCCGAGGCGTTGCGGAGTGACGGGCCCACGTCGTCGACTTCGACTTCGTAGACGGTGCGCTTCTCGCCTTCCTTGGTCTCGTACGAGCGCTGCCGCAGACGTCCCGACACGATGACCCGCATGCCGCGCTGCAGGCTCTCGGCCACATTCTCGGCCGCCTGCCGCCACACGTTGCAGGTCAGGAAGAGGCTGTCGCCGTCCTTCCATTCTCCGGTGGAGTTGTCGCGGAAGCGCGGCGTGGAGGCCACGCGGAAGCGAGCGACCGGTTGCCCGGCCGGCGTGAATCGAAGTTCGGGATCGTCAACGAGGTTGCCCGCGATCGTAATCTGGGTGTCGCCTGCTGCCATCGGGCTGCTCCCGGTCGTTACCGTGATCTTGGGGGGTAATGAGTAGTGGTGCGTGCCCCGGTCAGTGGGCCTGGGGCCGGACGACCTTGGTGCGGAGCACAGCTTCGTTGAGGTTCAGCTGACGGTCCAGCTCGCGGACCGTGTCGGGCTCGGCGAGCAGGTCGACGACCGCGTAGATGCCCTCGGAACGCTTGTCGATTTCGTAGGCGAGGCGGCGCCTCCCCCAGATCTCCAGCTTCTCCACGGCGCCCCCGCCGGACGGGACGACCTGCAGATACTGTTCAAGAGACGGCTGGACGATGCGTTCCTCAAGGGTAGGGTCGAGGATGATCATCATTTCGTAGTTGCGCATACTCGAGTCGTGCCTCCTCTGGACTGGCGCGGTCACGGTCTCTCCGTGACAGGAGGGGCTGGAACGGCGGCGGCTCCAGGAGCCTGCCGCAATTTCACAGCTTCGCCAGCATACCTTGGGGCACCGACAGTCCGGACCGGCGAACGGAAAGCGGTGACTCCTGGCCCGGAAGAGTGAAGAATCGAGATCACCGGATGCGCCGTTGCAGTTGCTGACATGGAGGTGGCGGACGTGCCAGGCACAGATATGCCGAGCCCAGGTACGGCAAGCGCGGGTCAGGCTGATCCGCGAGCGCAGCACATCACGCTCGACCGGGGCGGTAAGCGCCAACTGACCCTGAACGCCCTCGCGGCCGTGACGATCGCTGCGGGCCTGGTTTCCTTCGTGGTGGGCATGATCGTGCGGAACGAGCCGTCGGCCTCGGCCGCGCTGCACGTGACCGCCACAGTGACCGGGGCCGTCTCCATCGTGCTGGGCCTGTACGTGCAGATGATCTCGGCTACCCGGACGGAGCGGATCGTCGTCGTGACCGGCATGATCGCGGGGTTTGTCGGCGCCTGCCTCGGCCTGGCCCACGGCGGCTTCGCCGGCTGACGGATCCGCACCCGGGCCGCCGTCCGCGGGCAGCAGACGGTGGTCACACGGGTACGCGGCACGTCCCGGTTGCTATGGCCGGGTGAGCAAGCCGAGCCGCAGCCGTCGACTAAGGTCATGACATGGTGCCTATCGGTGTCCACATTGACGGCGCGGATCCGCTGGCGGAGGCGACCTCACGCGGAGCGGACGCGGTGCAGTTCTTCCTCGGTGACCCGCAAGGCTGGAAGGGACCAGTTATCCCGGGCGACCCCGGGGCGGTGCGCGAAGCGTTTACCAGGGCCGGCGTTGACGCCTACGTCCACGCGCCGTACGTGATCAACGTCGCGACCACCAACAACCGGATTCGAATCCCGAGCCGCAAACTGCTGGCTCAGCAGCTGGAAGCGTCCGCCTCGATTGGCGCCAAGGCCCTGATCGTGCACGGCGGCCACGTGACGAGCGGGGTGGATCCCACGGAGGGGTACGCGAACTGGCGCAAGGTCATGGAGCGGGTCGACCGCCCGATCCCGCTGCTGATCGAGAACACCGCGGGCGGGACGAACGCGATGGCGCGGACGCTGGACGCCATCGGGCACCTATGGGATGCCGTGATGGCCGGGGCCCAGGACGGCGACGGCGAGATCGGATTCTGCCTCGACACCTGTCACGCTTATTCGGCGGGGCTCGATCTGGCCGATGTGGTCGACAAGGTGAAGGCCATTACCGGCCGGGTCGACCTGGTGCACTGCAACAACTCACGGGATAAGTTCGCGTCCGGCCGGGACCGGCACGCCAACCTGACGAGCGGAACGATCGACCCGGAGCTAATCCTCGGGGTGGTGCGCGCCGCCGGGGCACCGGCCATGTGCGAAACGCCGGATGATGACGGCGCCCTGGCTGGGGACGTGCGCTGGCTCAGGGACCACCTGCCCGCAGGCTGACCGCGGCGATCACGATCCGCACTCCCGGGCAGCTGCGCCGGCCGATATCCCTAATTTGACTGTTCAGATCCTGCTGGATTCGTGCTTATCCGACTGCTCAATCGCAGGATGAAACGGTCGGGCGCCCCGGCCAGCACGCCGCCCGCGGGATCGTCCGCCCCGTCCGAGCGGACCACGTCCTGGCCCGGCCGCAGCACGTCGCGGACCACGTACCCGCACAGCAGGGCGACGGTCAGGAAACGGGCCAGCAGCGCCGCGAAGTACCAGCCCGAGCCGATGCCGTTGTAGCCCGGGATCACCGCCCCGTTGCGGTAGACGAAGATGAGGTAGCCCCAGATGCCGAAGAAGTACGCCACCTCGGCCAGCTGCCACGCGGCGTAGGGCCAGAACCGGGGGCGGGCCAGGACGGCCAGCGGGACGAGCCAGATCACGTACTGAGGTGACCACACCTTGTTGGTCATCAGGAAGGCGGCGAGCACCAGGAAGCAGAGCTGGGGCAGCCGGGGGCGGCGCGGCGAGGCGAGCGCCAGGACCGCGATCGCCACGCATGCTGCGCCGAACGTGACCGCGGACAGCAGGTTCAGCCAGCTGAGGCTCGTCGCGCCGAGGACCGGAACGCCAAGGTGCTCGAAGAAGTACCAGATCGAGCCCCAGTCGGCCGGCCGGGTCCTGCTGAACGAGTAGAACGTCAGCCAGCCGGCGGGCGCGGCCACCATGACCGGCACGTTGACGACGAGCCACGCCACCACGGCCGAGCTGAACGTCACCCAGAAGTCGCGCATCCGGCCCGCCCGGATGCAGAGCAGCAGCAGCGGGCCGAAGAACACCAGCGGGTAGAACTTGGTCGCCACCGCGAGGCCGAGCAGCACACCGGCCAGCACGCGGCGCTTCGCGGCCCACGCGGCGAGGCCGAGCGCCGTGAACGCCATCGCGATCAGGTCCCAGTTGACGAACGCGGACAGCACGAGGCCGGGGGCCAGCGCGACCAGCAGAGCCTGCCAGCGGCGCCGGGGACCGGCTGCGTACGCGGTGGCCAGCACGCCCGCGACCACGCAGATAACGAGCAGGATCACGGTGACGTCGAAGAACGTGCGCCCCCGGGCGTAGGGATCCGCGATCGAGCGCACCAGCCAGCCGGCGGCCTGCATCGCCGCGCCGATCAGCACCGGGTACTCCACGTGGTGGCCGATGTAGGGCACCTTGCCCGCGGCGATGCCCTCGCCGTAGTACAGCGGGTAGATGTCGGTGTAGCAGGCGTCCTGAAATTGCCGGGCGTAGATGTTCCACGCGCCCGCCCGGCACGGCACCTTCTCCAGGAACGCGAGCAGCGCGCCGAACAGCGCCGCGGCGACCAGCACGCTGGTGGTGCCCGCGAGCAGGGCGATCGGCCGGCGCGGCACGAATCCTGCGCTCCCGGCGGCCCCGCCGGGAGCGGGGTCTGCTGATGCCGGACCGCTACGGCCACCGTCCCCCGAAGGTGGCACGCTCAGCGACGCTTCCGTTTCCGGCGGCGCCGCAGCCATCTCAGCGGGACGAGCGCGACCAGGCCGGCCGCACCGTTCGCGGCGCCGTTGGCGCCGGGACCGCCGTTCCCGGGACTGCCGTTCCCGGGACCGCCGTTCCCGTTACCGTTACCGTTCCCGTTCCCATTGCCGTTGCCGGGGTCAGTGGGCACCGGGGGCGTGACCGGAGGCGTCGGCTGATTCGTGGGCGCGGCCGTTTGCGTGGGGGTCGGCGACGGCGTGAGGAGCACGCCCCCGTTGAACATGTTCCACGTGGAACCGGAGAACTGCGGCGTGGGGAACTGCTGGATCGGCAGTTGCGCGAACTCATCCTCGGCGAACGTATTCCAGATGCGGGCGGGCCAGTACCCACCAAACCCGCCCCCGGCATTTCCGCCCAGCCCGTTCAGAGTCTCCGTGGTCTTGCCCTGCTTGGCAGTGAAGATGCCGACCGTCAGGGCGTACTGCGGGATCGCGCCGATGAAGAAGGCCGACTGCGCGCTGTCCGTGGTGCCGGTCTTCGCGATGATCGGCCGCCCGTCGCTCATCGCCGCGGCCGTCCCGGTGCCGTTGATCGTGTCGTAGGACATCGCGTACTGGACCTGGGAGTCCAGCGGCGGGGTCAGGACCTGGGCGGAAACGACCTTGATCGGATAGCTGACCGTGCCCTGGCTGATCTGCTGGACGATGTGCGCCGCGTGGTAGGTGCCATTGTTGTCCAGCGTGGCCAGCATGGTGTCCTGCTCGGTCACCGTCAGCGAGTCCTGGCCCAGCGCCATACCGACGTTGCCGACGTCGTTCTGCAGCCCGGAGGCCCCGGCGTCGACGCCGAACTGCTTCGCCATGTTGACGACGTTCTGGGTGCCCACACGGTGGATCAGGTCGGTGAAGGCGGTGTTCGACGACTGGGCCTCCGCCTGCGCGACGGTCATCGGACCGTAGCTCTCGTCGCCGTCGTTATGCTCCGGGAACGAGTCGAGCGAGGCACCGGCCTGGGTGCGGCTCGCGGGGGTCATCGGCTGGGTGTCCATCGGGATCCACAACGGGCTGTACCCGTCCAGCTTGGTCGTCTGGACGTTCATGCCCTGCTGGACCGCGGTGGCCAGCACGTACGGCTTGAACGACGACCCCACCTGCTCGCGGGAAATAACGGTGTTGTTTTCGCACAGAGCATGGCAATAACTCGCCGATGCGTTCTGGCCGACCCCGCCGTAGAAGGCTTCGATGGCCCCCGTCTGCGGATTCTGCAGCTCGGCGCCCACCAGCGCGTACGAGGGAAGCGCCCCGCCGCCCTCGGCCATCAGCTTCTCGTTGTCATTCACCGCGGCGTACAGCCGGTCCATCATCGGCTTGCTGATCGTGGTGACGATACGGAGCCCGCCGTCGTCGATCTGGTTCGTCGTGAGGTTATACGTCCCTCCGTCCGCAACCGGCCCCAGCTCGTTGCCCACGAGGTCCATGATGTAGCCGTCGTACGGGGCCGAGCCCACATGCTGATCCTGGGCGCTGCTGAACGCGGGGAACTGTTCGCTCGCGGCCTGCTGAGCGGTCAGGTCGCCCATGCTGACCATGCCGTCGAGGACGTAGTGCCAGCGTGCTACCAGGGCCTGGTGACCGGCCGGGGTCGGGTAATAACTCGGGCTCTGGATGATGGCCGCGATCATCGCCGCCTGCGCGATCGTGAGCTGCGAGGCAGGCACCCCGAAGTACGTGTCGGCCGCCGCCCCGACCCCGTAGGCGCCCTCGCCCAGGTAGATGGTGTTCAGGTACTGGGTCAGGATCCACGCCTTGGACTTCTCCTTGGCCACCTTCAGCGCGACGAAGATCTCCTTGATCTTGCGGCTCGCGGTCTGCTGGGTACCGATGTTGGCGTAGTAGTTGCGGACGAACTGCTGGGTGATGGTCGAGCCGCCCTGCAGCGAGCCGCCGCCGCTGCCGCCGCTGTTGAACACGTCCTCGTAGGCGGCCCGCATGATGCCCCGGGGCGAGACACCCCCCTCGGTGTAGAAACCGCGGTCTTCGGCGGCCACCACCGCGTCCCGGACGGTCGGCGGGATCTGGCTGTACTGGAGCAGTTGCCGGTCGGTGTTCCCGAACGTCCCGACGACGGTCTTGCCGTCACTGAAGTAGACGGTCGACTGCTGCTGCATGGCCGCCTGGGATGCGTCCGTGGGCACCGTCGTGCTCGCGTAGGCGTAACTGACGCCCGCCACGCCCACCAGGACCAGGCCGCCGAATCCGGCGGCGGCCAGGCCAGCTACTTTCCGCACGCTCCAGTGGCGCCACCAGCTGCCCTTGACCTTGCCCCGGCCCGGTCCGCTGCCCCGGCCGCCGGGTCCCTGCCCGCGACCGCCGCGACCGCCTTGACCGCCACCACCACCGCGGCCCCCGCCGTCACCGTGAGCGCCGCCGCCCCATCCCGAATCGCTCCGGCCCTGGCGGTAAGCGTCTCCCGGGGCACCGTAAGCACCCTCGCGGGCGCCGTAGTCATTCCCGCGGGTCCCGTAACCGCCCTCGCGGGCGTCATACCCGTCGCGGCTGCGCGGAGACCGGGACGGAGGCCGGTATCCGCTCGCGAGCGGATCATCAGGGAAGCTCCCGGGGGCCTGGCCCGTGCCGTGGCGGCCGGAGCGGCCGCTGTCCCGGCGCGGGTCATAGGAATCGCCGCCGTACCCGTTCCCGCCGCGCGAGCTCCGGCTGGCCTGGTGGTCCGGCCGGGAACGGCCGTAATCACCGACCGCCTGCGGAGCCGACCGGTAATGCCCGCTAACGTCTCTGCTGCTCACGCATCCTCGCTGTTGGCTGAACGGATGGCGGCTAGCCGGCACCGCCGAAGCTAAACGGTACTCAGGGCCGTCAGCCGCCGCAGGCACGTCCGCTCATTCGCACCGTCACGACGCGGCGTGCCTTCCATGCACCCTTACTGGCTCGTCCTGGCCCGGCGGCCGCGTCGTGCCCGCGGCTCACCCGTGCCTAGAACGTAAGACGTGGCAAGGTGGTTCCAGCCACAACTTTGGCAGACTTCGACCACATAGACCCTGAATTCACCGTATTCGGCGGCCATCTCATCGAGCTCGGGACGGCGTTTCACGCGCCCCTCATACTGCCCGAGCTCATCTCCGTACACATACGTCACATGAGTGAGCTTGGCTTTCCGGCAGATCGGGCAGCCGGTCCCGGCCGGCTCGCCGTGAAATTTGGCGGCTCTCAGCAGGTACGGGTGCGCATCGCACACGTCGGCGACCGTGGTGTGGCCGGCCTGCACAGACGCGAGCGTGGCCCGGCGGGCAAGCCCGTAATCGACAACGGAACGCCTTGTCCCCATGACGGACAGGGTACGTCGGAACTCACTCCAGGCCGAGCCCGTACGCCCGCCGGATCTCCCCTTACGCGCCAAATGCCCAGTTGAACGGAGTTATGACGGTCTCGTCCCGGCTGCGCCCTTGCCTAAACCAGTGACCGCTGTATATTCTTCTGATGTATCGGCTCGATACATCGGCCCGACACATCGGTACGACACATCGGCCAGATACATCGGCTCATATGCGCTGACGGCGGCCCGTGGGCCAGCCGGCGGTCGGGGGTGGGAAAGGTGACCAGCAAGCGATCTGGCGTCCTGGAGCTCGCCGTGCTCGGGCTGCTGGATGGATCACCGATGCACGGATATGAGCTGCGTAAGCGGCTCAGCTCCGTACTCGGCGCGTTTCACGCCTTCTCGTACGGATCGCTCTACCCGTGCCTGAAGGAGCTGCTCGGCCGGGGCCTGATCGCCGAGGAGGAAGCTGATCCCTCGCCGCGGGCCCGGGCGGGACGCCGGTCCAGGATCGTCTACCGGCTGACGGCGGAGGGTAAGGACCGGCTGCACGAGCTGCTGAGCGAGGCAGGGCCCACGTCGTGGGACGACGACGGCTTCGGCGTGCACTTCGCCTTCTTCGGGCAGACCCGCGCCGACGTCCGGCTGCGGATCCTGGAAGGGCGCCGCAGCCGGCTGGAGGAGCGGATGGAGGCCGTCCGGGCGGCCTTCGCCCGGACCCGGGAACGCGTGGACAGCTACACCCTCGAGCTGCAGAGGCACGGCCTCGAGTCGGTCGAGCGAGAAGTCCGCTGGCTGAACGAGCTGATCGCCTCGGAACGACAGCGGGACACCGGCGCCGCGAGCCAGCCACGGCCGGACGAGACCGATCCCGGTCAAAGGCAGAGCACCTACAAGGCATGAGCAAGGACAAGAAGGAGTCATCCTGATGGGTTCGGTACGTGTGGCCATCGTGGGCGTAGGCAACTGCGCGAGTTCCCTCGTCCAGGGCCTGGAGTACTACAAGGACGCCGACGAGAACAGCCGGGTGCCCGGGCTCATGCACGTCCGGTTCGGCCCCTACCACGTGAGCGACGTCGAAGTGGTCGCGGCCTTCGACGTGGACGCCAAGAAGGTTGGCTGTGACGTCGCCGACGCGATCAACGCGAGCGAGAACAACACCATCAAGATCGCGGACGTGCCGCCGACCGGGGTTACGGTCCAGCGCGGCCCGACGTTCGACGGCCTGGGTGAGTACTACCGGGACATGATCACCGAATCGGACGAGCCCGCGGTGGACGTGGTCGCCGCGCTCCGGGAGGCCCGCGCCGACGTGCTGGTCTGCTATCTGCCGGTCGGGTCGGAGGAAGCGGACCGCTACTACGCGCAGTGCGCCATCGACGCCAGGGTCGCCTTCGTCAACGCGCTGCCGGTGTTCATCGCCTCCAACCCGGAGTGGGCCGCCAAGTTCACCGAGGCGGGCGTGCCGATTGTCGGTGACGACATCAAGTCACAGGTCGGCGCGACGATCACGCACCGCGTCATGGCGAAGCTCTTCGAGGACCGCGGCGTCGAACTGCTGCGCACTTACCAGCTGAACGTCGGCGGCAACANNCCAAGAAGATCTCCAAGACCCAGTCGGTCACCTCCCAGATCCCGCACGAGATGGAAGGCGCGGCCGTCCACATTGGCCCGTCCGATCACGTCCCGTGGCTGGACGACCGGAAGCTGGCTTTCGTCCGGCTCGAGGGGCGCGCGTTCGGCGACGTGCCGCTCAGCCTGGAATACAAGCTGGAGGTCTGGGACTCGCCCAACTCGG
>PLRW01000044.1:1508-4689 GCA_003164955.1 Actinomycetota bacterium | reverse complement strand
CCGGTGATCCTGGCCATCACTCCCAGCTCAGCCTGACCTATCCGGCCCGCGGTCGTCGGCCTGAAGCCGCCTGGCCATACCCAGTACCAGGGGGGCGATCTTCCAGCCACGGCCTCCAGCTCACGAGGCCGGGCGGTACATGCGGACGGCGTCCTTCAGCGGCATGCCACCGCTATTAATTGGCTTCAAGCAGCCAGGTTACGGCCTGGGCGGCCGACCAGCCGCCTGCGTGCCGCTGGAGCATCGCGCGCACGCCGTCGAGGTCGGACCCCAGTGTGACCAGCGGATCCTCGGCGTAGCCGCCGCCGGGGCGGGTCTGGCCGAGCCCGACGTTGGCCAGCAGGGCGTTGCACAGGCACGACCGGCCGGCTGTGCCCGCGGCGTCGCCGCCCTTGCGCTCGTACATGGGCACGGGTTCGGCCGGGCAGCGGTAGCCCACGGCGCCGTTGGGCCGCAGGTAGGGCACGCGCAGGTAACCCACATCGCACAGCCGCGGCCGGGCGCTGTACCGCTGCGGGTCGGCCAGGGTGTCCGGCAGCTGCGCGACCTTGAACGGGAACCCCGTGGGTGAGGCCGACGGGTCGGTACGCACGCGCAGTGTGCCGTCGCGGATCTGGTCGAGCAGCTGTGAGCGCAGGTCGGGGCGCAACCCGGACTCCTGGCTGAGCGCGAACAGGGTGCCCACCTGCACGCCAGCGGCACCAGCGGCGAGGGCCTCGCGCAGTCTGGCCGGGGTGCCGTACGAGCCGGCGAGCCAGAAGGGCAAGCCGATCGCGGCCACCCGGGCCAGGTCCGGCTCGTCGCGCGGTCCGTAGCCGGGCTGACCGTCGTCGTCCAGCGTGAGCCGGCCCCGCGGTGGCGCATTGTGGCCTCCGGCCAGCGGTCCCTCGATGACAAACCCATCGGGGCGGATCGAGGGATCGCGGGCCAGGTACTCGGCCAGGACGTGCGCGGCGACGATGGCCAGGAATGCCGGGCGCGGCACCGGCGGCAGGGCCTGGCCGAGCAGGGCAGCCGGATCCAGGTCCACCGTGTGCCTCCGGTCGCCGTCCGCGCCGACGACATCGACCGGCAGGCTCACCGGCTCGTGCCGGGCCAGCGCGCTGAGCAGCCGGGGCAGTTCCCGCGGGATGCCGGCGCCCACCAGCACCACGTCGACGCCTGCGAGCATCGCGCCGTAGGCCGCCGCCGGCGCAGCCATCTCGACCTTCTCCAGGAAGTTCACCCCCACGGGGCCGTCGTGGCCCTGTTTGGCCAGCCAGACCTCGGTGAAGTTCGCTACCACGGCAAGTTCCTGGGCGTGCCGGCTCTGGCGCAGCCTCAGCTGGGGGACCGCAGCGTACGGCGTCCCCGGCTCGCGGCCACCAGCCCGGAAGTAGCGGCGCAGCACACGTGCGGCGATCTCGGGGACCGGGAAGGCCGCCATGGCCGCCCGCGCGTGACCGCCGGGGTCGCCGTCCTGCAGCCGGCGGGCGAGCACGACATCGAGCGCCGTGCCCGACACGACGCCGAGCTGGCCGGCGGCGGCCACGGCCCGCGCCAGCGGCCACGAAGAGACGGCCACGCCCATGCCGCCCTGAATCAGAGCGGGCCGCGCGCCGGGGCCAGGTGCCAGCATGGAGCCTCCAAGCTACGGTTACGTAACCTACGTTACCGTAGGTATTGGTGCGGGAAAAGCGGGCCTGGCCCGGGCATCGTCTTACCCTCGTCCCGCGCTGCGGGCGCTTGTCGTCACGTACGCCGGCGCCACGGCGCGCGGGCCAGCACCAGCCCCTCCACCGCCACGGCGCGCCCGTCATCCAGCAGGCATTCGGCGACCGCGTCGAGCTGGCTCGCCGTCGTGCACACATCGTCGAAGACCAGGATGCGCCGCCCGGCGGTACGGGAGATGTCGGGAATCATCAGGGCCGACCGCAGTTCGCCCGCCGCGGCCCGCTTCGCCTTGGCGGTCGCGCTAGCCGACCTGGCCGTGGCCCGGGTCTTCACGATGGCGGGCGGATGACCCGGGCCGAATGGCCAGCGCCGCATGGTGTCTTCCTGCGCCGCCACCGTCAGAACGGTCTCGGCGTGCGCGAACGGCCGGCCGCCGGGGCCGGTGTAGGTGGGGTTGACCACGATCAGGTCCGGGGGAGCGGTCCTCGCGTGCAGTTCCAGCCAGCCGAGCACGAGCCGGCCGAAGATCAGCGCCCAGGCTCGCGCGCCGTCGTACTTGTAGTTGTTGATGACCCGGCGCAGCGGGCCCGACTGGTAGGCGATCGCGTGGACCCGGCTGATCCGGCGGCCGGGGTCGGCGCAGAGCCAGTTCGGGCAGGAGCCGTCGGCGTCCAGCATCTGGCCGCAGACCGGGCAGGCCTCCGCCGCGATGGCCTCGAAGGTCCGCCGGGCGCACACCACGCAGATGCGCGCCGGGCCGGTCCGCACGTACGGGCACCGTCCGCACCGCGGGAACCCGGGCGGCGGCCCGGCCGGGAGTAAGGCAGACGGCGGCATGGCTTCACAACAGCGTCAGCGATAGCTGCTGCTGCTGGCGCGCCTTCTGCCGGACCCGGTCCGGCGCGGCGAGATGCCCGAGGACTTCGTCCACGCCGCCGATGGCGATCGCTCCCCGGCCGGCCACATACTCGCGTGCCCACTCCTGATCCGTGACCAGCGAATTAACGAGAAAAACCGTCTTTCCGTGCTCCAGTGCCAGGCGTGCTTGCATTTTGGCTCCAGAAGTCTGGCCCGCCTCGATAACAACGGTGCCCTGGCTGAGGCCGGACATAACGACGTTCCGGCGCGGGAACGTGTCCCGGCCGGGCGACCGGGTGGGCCAGAACTGCGAGACCACCGCGCCGGCCTGCGCGATCCGGTCGGCCAGGTCACGGTTCTCCGCCGGGTAGCACCTGGTGATGCCGGTCCCCAGCACGGCGATGGTCCGCCCGCCGCGGTCGAGGGTGCCCTGGTGAGCGGCGGTGTCGATACCGCGGGCCAGGCCGGAGATGACCGTCACGTGATGCCGGGCCAGCAGCCCGGACAGCCGTGCCGCTCTCTCCAGGCCTGCCCCGGATGCGCTGCGCGTGCCGACGACGGCCACCGACGATACGTCTTCCTCGGCCAGGGCGCCCCGGTAGAACAGGAACGGCGGCAGGTTGGGGATCAGCCGCAGGTTAGCCGGGTAGTGCTCGTCCAGCACGGTGAC
>PLRW01000044.1:0-1436 GCA_003164955.1 Actinomycetota bacterium | reverse complement strand
GAGCCGCCACGCCGCAGTGGGTGGGGCCGCTCCCTTGACGAATTGGACAAGTTAGTTTATTTATGATTCGAGATAAGTGTTTAATTATGTTCTGATCTAAGCGCTCCCGTCCGACTAGCCCCGTGCGCACGTGGCTGCCGGCGGTAGTCCTGCGAGCCGTTCGGCCATCGGGCAACCGGACCCAGCCGCCGATCGACCTCATCAACGTGCATGCCGCCATTCCCGACGCCCCAGTGGCGGCGGCATCGCAGCCACCCCGGACCTCCACGTGAAGGGCGCCCAGACCTCAGTTCGGTGCAGAAATGAGAAAAGGAGCAATAGAAATGGGACTCGTCCACATCCCGCGGCTCTCTGCGCCCCGCCGCGCCAGGCCTCCGCGGCGGTCTGCGCCCCGACGCCCCGGCACACGCCGGATCCGCTCCATCGGCTGCGCGGCCCTCGCGGTCGCGCTCGCGAGCGCCCTGACCCTGACGGGCACCCGCACCGCGGCCTCGGCCGCCACCGAGGGGCCCTACGGCGGGACGGCTGCTGCAGTGCCGGGCACGGTGCAGACGGCTAACTACGACACCGGTGGCCAGGGGGTGGCCTACAGCGTCACGTCGGTCAACGGCACGGGCAACAGCTACCGGTCGGATGGGGTGGATCTGGAGGCGTGCTCGGATACTGGCTGCGGGTATGACCTGGGCTGGACCGCGACCGGGCAGTGGTTCAACTACACGGTGAACGTAGCCTCGGCCGGCACCTACGCGGTGAGCCTGCGCCTGGCCTCGCCCAGCGGCGTGTCCGACGCCCTGCACATCGCCAGCTCCTCCGGGACCAGCCTGTCCGGCCCGGTCAACGCGCCGGCGACGGGCGGCTGGCAGGACTGGACGACGGTGACGACCACCGTGACGCTGCCGGCCGGCCAGCAGACGCTGACCGTGGATCAGGACAACGCCGGCTGGAACATCCACTACCTGACCTTCGCCGCGGCCGGGATCAACACGTCGGCATGGTACGAGGTCGTCAACCAGAACTCCGGCCTGTGTGCCAGTGCCGCCGGCGGGGGCACCGCCAACGGCACCGCCGTGGAGCAGCTGGCGTGTACCGGGGCCACCAGTCAGCTGTGGCAGTTCGTGCCGGTGGCCAGCGGCTACTACGAGGTGCTGAACGAGAACGCGCAGTCCGCGGGGGAGAGCTGGAACATCACCGGCGGGACCGGGGCCACCGCCAGCGGGGACCTGCTGCAGACCTGGGCGTACGGCAACACCAGCGACACCAACGAGCTGTTCGCCGCTGATCAGCAGTCCAGCGGCTACTACACGTTCGTCGCCGACAACTCCGGGCTGTGCATCGACACTCCCGGCGCCTCCACCAGCAGCGGCGTGCAGCTGCAGCAGTACACCTGCAACGGCACCGGCGCCCAGAACTTCAGCCTCGTCCAGCCGAGCGGAAGC
>PLRW01000098.1 GCA_003164955.1 Actinomycetota bacterium | reverse complement strand
GAGCCGGAAGCCGGCGTCCTGGAGCCGGTCGGCGTCGGGGCGGCCGAGCCGGTGGGGCTCGGTGTCGGCGCCGTCGTCGGCGTGATGCTCGGCGAGGGAGTTGGCGAAACCGGAACCGTCGGTGTCGCCGAGGAGCCAGCCGGGACCTGGAGCCGCGGCGTCGGGCTCGCCTTCGGCGGGCTCTTGGCCGCCGGATTGCACGTCGCGCTCGGCGCCGGGCTGACCGCCGTGACCTTCCCGTTTCCGGGCGAGCCCGAGGCGAAGCCCGGGCCGCCCGGGAGTCTCTGGCCGCTGCCGTTGCTGCTGGCGCCGCCCGTCCCGGTGCCGGAGGTGGTGTCGCCGGTTGTGGACGACGTGATGTTCCCGATCGCGTGCCGGACTCCCGGCACCGCCACGGCGGTCCCGGCGAACAGGCAGACGGCCGCCAGGGCCAGGACGGGCCGCAGCCAGGCGGTGCCGAACCGCTGGTAAGCACGCCGGAATCCCGAGCTGGCTCCAGCCACGACGCGCTGCATGCCGCTGGGAGCGCCGCCGGCCGCGCGCAAGTGCAGGGGAGCGGTTACCTCGGTGGCAGATGTGGTGGTAACTCGGCCCGACGGTACCTGCCAGACCCGCCGGGCATGGTCAAAAAGCCACGAAAGGGCCTCCGCGGCTACGTACCGGACTCGGTAGCCATATCGCTCCGCGTCCACGCGGAGCCCTCCCCATACCGGGGAGGATGGCCGGGACCTCAGGCGCCGGCGAATCCGGCTCAGGCCGTCTTCGGCGGGCATAAATCTGGCTGCCTCGGTTTTGAGTTCCCGAGCGAGCAGCCTTCTGAGGTCGTCGTCAGACGAGGTCATGTTGCTGGTTCTCCGGTCATGCAGTCTGCTCCAGAACCGCACGGAGCGATGACATCCCCCTCGCAGTGTGGCTCTTGACCGCACCCTTGCTGATCCCCATCATCTCAGCGATCTGCGCCTCCGACATGTCGGCGTAGTACCGCAGGACGAGCGCTTGCCGTTGCCGGTCCGGGAGCCCCCGCAGCGCGGTGATGACCGCGCTGCGCTCCAGCAGGGAGATAGCTCCCTGTTCGGCGCTGGGCATATCCGGGGCGGGCTTGGGCGCGTTCCGGTCCACCACATTGCGGTGCCGCAGCACCGACTTGGACCGGTTCACGACCGCCTGCTTCAGATACGAAAGCGCCTTGTCCTCGTCCCGCAGCCGGTGCCAGCCATCGTGCATGGCAATGAAGCACTCCTGCACCACTTCCTCCGCCGTCGGCTCGTCCCGCACCAGCAGGACCGCCAGCCGGACGAGCGAACGGTAGTGGCCCAGGTAAAGCCCGGTGACCGCCTCTTCAGCGGTCATCTCCAGCTTCGCAGCTGCCGTCCCGATCCCGGGACCGGCCACCAGGGTCTCGGTCACAGAAGTAGGACGCACAGGTCCACCTGCCGGTTCACCGGCGGCCATAGGTGATCTTCACTACCGAAGCCCCGCCCATCTCGATCCGTAGACAGCAGTGACTGCCCAACTTGCCCACCCCACCCGAGTTGGCGATCTACGGTCGCCTCCCAGCGCCTCCCCGACGCCTACACGACCAAATCCGCAGACGCATTGTGCCAGATCACATGCCAAAAAGGGCAGGTATTCTTGGGACTCTCGCACGAAACGCCCCGGATTCCGAAGGCCAGCCTATCTGGGTGTCACTGGATAGGACACTCCGAGCACAGTTCCGGCCGTATCGGTCCTTGCAGTAGGGGCGTTAGTCCCAAATCGGACATAACGGACAGGGGTACGAGGCGGCTCAGATGGGTGCACACTGACCTGCGCGGACGACTGCCGGGCAGGATGGCCGACGTTGGGTGGCTCTGGTCAGATGGCGGCCCGCTAAGCTCACTGCGTGCTTGACTGCCTTTTCTGCGGGATCGCTTCCGGCCAGATTCCGGCCGAAATCATACAAGAGGACTCACGGACTATCGCGTTCCGGGATATCAATCCGCAGGCCCCCGCGCATGTATTGGTCATACCGAAGGAACATTATGTTGACCTCGCGGCGGTTGCCGAGGCCGGCGGCGGCCTGCTCGAGGAAATGGGCCGCCTCGCGCACCGGGCCGCAGTCGCCGAGGGCATCGACCGCTCCGGCTACCGTGCGGTCTTCAACAGCGGCCCGGACTCCGGGCAGGAGGTTCCGCACGTTCACGCGCACGTTCTCGGCGGCCGGCGGCTGAGCTGGCCGCCCGGGTAGCGCTCGGAGGTCTGCCCGGACTGCGGCGGCGCGGGCCTGCCGGGGTAGCGGCCGGCGGGTCTGCCCGGACTGCGGCCCGGGGCCCGGGACCGAGGCCGCCGGGGGCGTCCCATAGCGTGGCTTCTGCCTCAGTGCGGGCGGATACCATAGGCGGAGCCTATGAGAACAGTCCAGCGGGCGATCCGCCGGACCTTCGAGAGCGGCCAATTGACAGATATCTCAAATAATCTGCGCGGCGACGGCGAGCCAGGAAACGGGCGGTCCCAGGTAAGGATCGTGATTCCGGCTGACCACTCGATGGTCAGCCTGCTCGGCTCGCGCGACGAGCTGCTGCGCGTCATTGAGCGGGAGTTCGCCGCCGACATCCACGTCCGCGGTAACGAGATCACCGTGACTGGTCGGCCGGAAGAGACGGCCCTGGTGACCGGCCTGTTCGACGAGCTGATCGAGCTCCTGGCGAACGGGGCCGAGCTGTCGGCGGACGCCGTGGAGCGGGCCGCCGCCATGCTGCGCCGCGAGCGGGGCATCCGCCCGGCCGAGGTGCTCACGCTCGACATCCTCTCCTCCCGGGGCCGCACCATCCGGCCGAAGACGCTGAACCAGAAGCGTTACGTGGACGCGATCGACAGCCACACGATTGTGTTCGCGATTGGCCCGGCGGGTACCGGCAAGACGTACCTCGCCATGGCCAAGGCCGTGAAGGCGCTGCAGGCCAAGGAGGTCAACCGGATCATCCTGACCCGGCCCGCGGTGGAGGCGGGGGAGCGGCTGGGTTTCCTGCCCGGGACGCTGTACGAGAAGATCGACCCGTACCTGCGCCCGCTCTACGACGCGCTGCACGACATGCTCGACCCGGACTCGATCCCGCGGCTCACCGCGGCGGGCACCATTGAGGTCGCACCCTTGGCGTACATGCGCGGCCGCACGCTGAACGACTCGTTCATCATCCTCGACGAGGCGCAGAACACCTCGGCGGAGCAGATGAAGATGTTCCTCACCCGGCTCGGGTTCGGGTCGCGGGTCGTGGTGACGGGCGACGTGACGCAGGTGGACCTGCCGAGCGGCCAGGTCAGCGGGCTGCGCATCGTCCAGGACATCCTGGAGGGCATCCCCGACATTCACTTCTGCCGCCTGAACAGCCACGATGTCGTCCGGCACCGGCTCGTCGGCGATATCGTCGACGCCTACGAACGGTTCGAGGTCCGGCAGCGCGACGCCGAGGAGCTGCCCGGGCCGGGTGCCCCCGGCTCGCGGCGGGCCGCGGGCCAGCACGGTGCGGCACGCGGAGGGGGGAAGCGCGGTCACTGACGGCGCGAACCTGGTGAGCATTGACATCGCCAACGAGTCCGGCGTGGAGGTCGACGAGCTCGCCCTGGCCACGATCGCCCGCTACGTCCTGGACGAGCTGCGCATTCATCCCCTTGCGGAGCTTTCCGTGCTGGTGGTGGACGAGAAGGCCATGGCCAAGCTGCACAAGGACTGGATGAACGAGCCGGGGCCTACCGACGTCCTCGCCTTCCCCATGGACGAGCTGCGGCCGCCGCACCTGGGCGGGGTCAACGTCGGCCGTGCGGGCGCGGAGGAACCGGGCCCCGATCCCGGCCTGCTCGGGGACGTGGTGCTGTGCCCCCAGGTCGCGGCGGTCCAGGCCCGCGACGCCGGCCACAGTGCCCAGGACGAGCTGGAACTGCTCGCCGTACACGGCATCCTGCACCTGCTCGGCTACGACCACGGGGAACCGGACGAGCGCACGGAGATGTTCGGTCTGCAGGACCGGCTGCTGCGCTCGTGGCGTGCCAGCCGCGCGGCCCCCACCGCGGATAAGAACGCGGGCAACAACGCGGGCAACAACGCGGGCACCGCCGGGGACGGCCCCGGCGGCACCGCCGGGGACGGCCCCGGGGACGGCGCGCCGGCCGAGAGTCCCGGAAGGCAGGAAGGTACGGGGTTATGTCGCCCCAGGGCTGGCTGATAGCGGCCGCGATCGTCCTCGTCCTCATGGCGGGCTGGTGGGCGAGTGCGGAGGCTACCCTGGCCCGCCTGTCCGCCGTCGGCGCGGAGCAACTGGCCGGGTCGGCCCGCCCGGCGGCCCGCCCGGCGTCCCGCCGGCTGCGCGTCGTCTTCGCGGACCTGCCGCGCTATCTCAACATCCTGCTGCTGCTCCGTGTCACCTGTGAGACCTCGGCGACCGTGCTGGTGGTGGCCGCGTTCGTGCACTGGTTCGGGGCGGGCTGGAGGGGTTTCCTGATCGCGCTGGCCGTCATGGTCGTCGTCGGCTACCTGGTGGTGGGCATCAGCCCCGTCCCGCTCGGGCGCCGCGGCGCGGAGCGCGTCGCGCTCGGCGCGGCCACCGTGCTCTACCCGCTCGGCGTGCTGCTCGGACCGGTACCGAGGATTCTGGTCGCCGCGGGCAGCGTGCTCACCCGCGGCAAGGGCACCACGGTGGGGCCGCTGGCCGGCAAGTCCGAGCTGCGCGGCCTGGTCGACTTTCTCGAGCAGCGCAGCGTCATCGAGCCCGGTGAGCGCGAGATGGTCCGGTCGGTCTTCGAACTGGGGGACACGATCGTCCGTGAGGTGATGGTCCCGCGCACGGAGATGGTGTTCGTCGAGCGGGACAAGACCCTCGGCCAGGCCCTCTCGCTGCACCTGCGCAGCGGTTTCTCGCGTATTCCGGTGGCGGGCGAGAACGAGGACGATGTGGTGGGCATCGCCTACCTCAAGGACATCGTGGCCTGGACCCACGAGCATCCCGGCTCCGAATCCGGCACCATGGTCGACCAGGTGATGCGCCCGGCCACCTACGTCCCGGACAGCAAGCCCATCGACGAGATGCTCCGTCAGATGCAGGCGCTGCAGATCCACGTCGCGATCGTGATCGACGAGTACGGCGGCACCGCGGGCCTGGTGACCATCGAGGACATCCTGGAGGAGATCGTCGGGGAGATCACCGACGAGTACGACCAGGAGCAGCCGCCGGTCGAGTGGCTGTCCCCGGACGTGGCCCGGATCACGGCGCGCCTGCCGGTGACCGAGCTGGCGGAGATCTTCGGTGTCACCATCGAGGCCGAGGACGTCGAGACCGCCGGAGGCCTGCTGGCGCACGCCCTGGGCCGCGTGCCGATCGCGGGCTCGGAGGGGACGGTGGGCGGTCTGCGGCTGACCGCCGAGAACCTGTCGGGCCGCCGCAACCGGATCGGTTCCGTCCTCGTCGAACGGCTCACGCAAGAGGCCGATCAGGCCGATCAGGCCGAACGATCCTCCTCCTGACGTTCACCCGCCAGAGGAGTGCGCCGGGAGTGCGCCGGGAGTGCGCCCCGCCCGCCCCGGCCGGCGTCCTCCGCCCGCCGGCCCCCTCTCCCGTGTGTCCCCGGCCCCGGGCCACCCGCGGCCCCTACACTCGACCGGGTGAGCGACGCGCGACTCGGCCCCGAGGATCAGAAGATCATTACCCTGGCCCGCTCGACCCGCGCCCGGGTCGCATCCGCCGAAGGGGCAGCCGTCCGGGACGAAACCGGCCGCACGTACGCGGCGGCCGCGGTAGCCCTCCCGTCGCTGCAGCTGTCCGCGCTGCGCCTGGCCGTCGCGATGGCCGTGTCCAGCGGGGCCGTCGTCCTGGAGGCAGCGGCCCTGGTCAGCGACGCGGCCGAGCCCGACCCGGGCGACCTTGCGGCCGTCCGCGACATCGGCCCCGGCGCCACCGTGTTCCACGCCGCCCCCGACGGCACCCTCCGTGCCGCCCTCCACCTCTAGCCCGGCTCTAGCCCCGTCCGCACCAACCCTGAGCTCGCCCTACCAAGGCACTCATCGTGGAAGGTCCCCTCGGGTGGACGGTGGCGCTCTCCAGAGGTGCACTTACTCCAGCCTCACTCGCCACCTGTACCTTGGCGCTCATCCGCCAGTTTCGGGCGCCGCCTCCGGGCTGTGCTTTCCGCGGAAAACCGGCGCCGAACCGCCCGGCGGGCCAACCAGTCGCCTGATGCGCGAGAATCATGGGGTGATGTCGTCGCAGGAGGCCGCGGACGCCGGGGCGCGCCCGGGCTTCCGATCGGGCTTCGCGTGTTTTACCGGCCGGCCGAACGTCGGGAAGTCGACTCTGATGAACGCGCTGGTCGGCGCGAAGGTGGCGATCACCAGCAGCCGTCCGCAGACCACCCGGCGGGTGATCCGCGGGATCGTGCACCGGCCGGACGCCCAGCTCATCGTGGTGGATACGCCCGGCCTGCACAAACCGCGCACGCTGCTGGGCGAGCGGCTGGACAGCCTGGTACGGTCGACGCTCACCGAGGTCGACGTGATCGGATTCTGCGTCCCCGCCTCGGAGCCGATCGGCCCCGGTGACCGGTATCTCGCACGCGAGCTGGCCGGGATCAAGGGCACGCCCATCGTCGCGATCGTGACCAAGACCGACGAGGTCACCCAGGACCGGGTCATCGCCCAGCTCGTGGCCGTGGCCGAACTGGGGGAGTGGGCCGACGTGGTGCCGGTGTCCGCCTTCACCGGGTACAACCTCGACGTGCTGGCCGACGTGCTGGTGTCGCACCTGCCCGAAGGGCTCCCGCTGTACCCGGAAGGCGAACTGACCGACGAGCCCGAACGGGACATGGTGGCCGAGCTGATCCGGGAGGCGGCGCTGGAGGGGGTGCGCGAGGAGCTTCCGCACTCGATCGCCGTGGTCGTCGAGGAGATGGGCCCCCGTCCCGGCCAGGAAGACCTCACCGACGTGCACGCCGAGATGTACGTCGAGCGGCCCAGCCAGAAGGCCATCGTCATCGGGGCCAAGGGCACCCGCCTCAAGGACGTCGGCAGCCGGGCCCGGCAGCAGATCGAGGCGCTCCTGGGCACCCGGGTCTACCTCGACCTGCACGTCAAGGTGGCCAAGGACTGGCAGCGCAACCCAAAGCAGCTCCGGCGCCTCGGCTTCTACGACTGATCCCGCGCATCCCGGGCCTCGGCGCACCTACTGCCCCGCCGCCCCCCGGACGCTGGGCCCCGCCCCCCCCAGCCCTAGAGAATCGACCCGACCGGCAGGCGCCAGAACGTCCACTGGCTCAACACCCGGTACCCGAGCGCGTCGTTGATCGTGATCATGTGCGCGTTCGATGCGGCGTTCCCGGTGATGATCCATCTCAGCTGTGGCTCGCGCTCGGCCAGCAGTTCGAGCATCGCCACCTTGAGCAGCAGCCCCAGCCGGTGCCCGCGATGGGCCCGGGTCACCACGGTCAGCTGCTGATGCCCCCACTCGGGCTCAGCCTGGTCGACGGACAGTTCGGTGAGGCCGGCTAGTTCCCCGGTGCCCTCGTCGCGGACCGCCACCGAATACTGCCGCAATCCCTGCGCCACGGCGCGGACCTCGACCGCGCGGACCCGCGCGGCATTCCAGCTCTGTTCCTCTTCGCCCGGGCCATGCGGCGCGTCTCCCATCGCCTCGTTGAGCCGTGCCACCTGGTCGAGGTAGGCGCCCGGGTAATGGCTCGCCCAGTTCATAAGGGCGTACCCGGCCGCCGCGGCCTTGGTGGACGCACGGAGCTCCGCCAGCAGACCGGACGGGATCTCCCCGACGTCGAGCTTGCGCACTATCTCGGCGAGATCCGCGACGGCCCCCGCCGTGCGCGCGAAGCCGTCACCAGCCGAACCGTCACGCGTGAAACCGGTCAGCGTCGACCGGCCCGCATCCCTGACGCGCGCCGCCGCGTGCCTGAGCAAGCCGGTGCCGAGCCCGGCCCGGCGCCTGCCCGGGGGGACCATGGCCGTGACCGCCGCCCGGTCCCGGTTTTCCCGATCGGGCAGCTCCAGGATGTACCCGCCCACGGCGTCCCCGGCCACGGACGCGAGCCACGCCTCGTGCGGCTCGGCCGTCCAGCCCTGGGCCAGGTAGCCGCGGAACACCCCGGGTGACTTCGGCGGAAAGCCGGGGTCGTCCACCGGCGTGTTCTCCACATGGATCTGATGCAGCGCCCGCGCCGCGCCCTCGTCCCTCGCGGGATCAAACCGTTCAATACGCACGCCGCCAGGAAAACACCCTCCGTACCCGCCTCGCACCTGGTTATTGACCGCCCCAGCGAGCCCGCCGCGATCGCCGGGACCCGCAGCGGCTTACGGCGAGGCCCTCGTACCGGCCCAGCGATCCGGGCCTTCAGGCCCGGTGAGTGGCNNGAAGTACCACCGCGGGGCGCGGAGCGCACTGGGGGTTCCGGGGGGTCGCCCCCCGGGCCAACACAGTGATCCGGGCCAGCGGCCCCGGTGAGTGGCCGGTGCTGTCGGCGGGGACCGCAGCGGGTTACGGCGAGACGGTCGTTACCGGCCCAGCGACCCCAGGCCGAAGGCCTGGGTGAGTGGCCGGTGTGTCGGCGAGGTACCGCAGCGGGGCGCGAAGCGCATGCGGGGGGAATCGGGGGGTCGCCCCCCCGGGCTGATACAGTTACTTCATCATGCTGCGCGAGCTGCTCCTCCTTAGTAGCCGCGGCGGGGGCCGTTAAGGCCCGCTCCCTCGCCGCGGAGTCTTCGCGTGACCGCTGGCCAGATCGTGGCCGGGCGTCCGGCCAGATCCTCCGCAGCCTCGATGAGGAGCAGCATCCATCATGATTCCGCAGCAGTCGTCTGCGCCCGGCCAGCAGCCGGTATCGAAACCTTCCGTACGGCAGCGGTCCATCGGGGCCGGCGCCATTCAGCCGCAGCCGAGCGGCATGCCCTGTCACCGTTACACGCCCTTCAAGGCCATCGACCTGCCCGACCGGACGTGGCCGGCCAAGGCGATCACGAAGGTCCCGCGCTGGCTGTCCACCGACCTCCGGGACGGTAACCAGGCGCTGATCGACCCCATGAGCCCGGCGCGCAAGCGCAAGATGTTCGACCTCCTGATCAAGATGGGCTACAAGGAGATCGAGGTCGGCTTCCCGTCGGCCAGCCAGACCGACTTCGACTTCGTCCGCGAACTGGTCGAGGGCGGCCGTATCCCCGGCGACGTGCAGATCTCGGTGCTGACCCAGGCCCGCGACGACCTCATCGAGCGGACCGTCGAGTCGCTGGCCGGCGCGCCGCGGGCCACGGTGCACCTGTACAACGCGACCGCGCCGCTGTTCCGCCGGGTCGTGTTCGGCGTGGACCGCGAGCAGTGCAAGGCGCTGGCCGTCGACGGGACCCGGTCCGTGCTCCGGCACGCCGAGCGGCTGCTGCCCGACTGCGACTTCGGCTACGAGTACTCCCCGGAGATCTTCGCCGACACCGAGCTCGACTTCGCCCTCGAGGTGTGCGAGGCGGTCTCGGACATCTGGCAGCCGGAGGCGGGCCGGGAGATCATCTTCAACCTGCCGTGCACCGTCGAGCGGTCCACCCCGAACGTCTACGCCGACCAGATCGAGTGGATGAGCCGCCAGTTCTCCCGCCGCGAGCACGTGTGCCTCTCGGTGCACACGCACAACGACCGGGGTACCGCGGTGGCCGACGCCGAGCTCGCGGTGATGGCCGGCGCGGACCGGATCGAGGGCTGCCTGTTCGGCAACGGTGAGCGGACCGGCAACGTCTGCCTGGTCACGCTGGGCATGAACCTGTTCAGCCAGGGCATCGACCCCATGATCAACTTCTCCGATATCGACGAGATCCGCCGGACCGTCGAGTACTGCAACCAGCTTCCCGTGCACCCGCGCCACCCGTACGCCGGTGACCTGGTGTACACGGCGTTCTCGGGCTCCCACCAGGACGCGATCAAGAAGGGCTTCGAGGCCCTGGAGAAGGAAGCCGAGACGGCCGGGGTCCCGTTCGCGGACTACCCCTGGGCCGTGCCGTACCTGGCCATCGACCCGAAGGACGTGGGCCGCACGTACGAGGCCGTGATCCGGGTGAACTCCCAGTCCGGCAAGGGCGGCGTCGCGTACGTGATGAAGGCCGAGCACCAGCTGGACCTGCCCCGGCGGCTGCAGATCGAGTTCTCCCGGGTCATCCAGGCCCGTACGGACGCCGACGGCGGTGAGGTGCCGCCCGCCGAGATGTGGGAGCTTTTCTCGGCCGAATACCTCTCCGACGGCCCGGTCGCCCTGCTCGGGCACCGCGCCTCCTCGGTGGTCGAGTCCAAGCACGTGCTGACGGCCGAGGTCCGCGCGGATGGCGAGGCCCGGCAGATCGAGGGGTCCGGCAACGGCCCGATCTCGGCGTTCTGCGACGGGCTGGCCGCGGTGGGCATCAAGACCCGTGTGCTCGACTACACCGAGCACGCCCTGTCCGCCGGATCGGACGCGCAGGCCGCCGCGTACGTCGAATGCGAGATCGACGGCCGCACCCTGTGGGGGGTCGGCGTCGACGCCGACACCGCCGGCGCCTCCATGCGCGCCGTCCTCTCCGCCGTCAACCGCGCCCGCCGCAGCTGACCGGCCGCGCCGGCTCCTGACCGGCCGCGCGCCCTCTGATCGGCCGCGCGGCTACAGACTGGCTGCGCCGTAGCTACCCGCCGCGCCGCAGCCAACCGGGCTCCGCGGGGGACCGTGCCGACCGTACGGCCCCCCGCGGGCCCGCACCACGCCCGTCATCGAAATATGTAACGGACATAGTGCTCCTGGTCACCGACGCAGGGAGCGTGTGCCCTGCGGCCCCAAGGAGCCCAGGGCCCCGCGACCGTGCGGAGCCCGCGGCCCTCAGAAGCCGCCATGAAAGGTCGACCCTGTGGCCACAAGGAACACACGGGTCACTGTGACCACAAGAGTGCACGGCCCCTATGTACGTAAAGGTGCCATCACGTGTATCCCCTTACACGTAGAGGTGCCATCACGTACAAGGCCGGGTGGGCGCGTGAGCGGCGAGCGGCCTCCGTCTTGCCCCGGGATGGTGAGCGGCCCCCCGCTAAACGCTGGCCAGGGGGAAGCGGGCGGCCTCCGTCCAGTGCCCTCCGGCTGACGGCTGGGTCATCAGGGTGACTTCGGCGGCGTGGCCATCGATGGGCAGTTGCGCCCGGACGGACTCCTCGGCGGCGTGCAGGTCATTCAGCGGGTGGCCGTGGCCGATGGTCAGGTGCGGGACGACCTCGTCGAACTGGCCCTCGAACGGGGGAAATGCCGGGAAGGCCCCGAAGACGTGCTGGGTCAGGGCCCGGAAGGGGCCAGGAGCGCGCGGAGCAAGCCAGAGCACGTCGTCGCCGAACCAGTCCGTGTGATCCAGCTGGAAGCTGAATCCGCTGACGGCCGCGAACAGGCGCTCAAGCTCGGTCAGCACTGCTGTATCGAGCGTCTGGGGCGGCATGAACGGGAAGAGCACCGTGATGTGGGCCGGGATGCCGAGCGGGGCGCTCGCATCGAGGCGTTCCCGGTGCCGCCGCACGGCGAGTTCAGCGTCGGGGACCTTGATGATCAGGACGCTCTGGGGACCTGGGCTCGTCACGCGAGGACCTTAACCCCGTCTGGTCCGACTCTACGGGGCAGCTCTCCGGTGACCGGGCGCTGGCCGAGCCGCTCCTCCGGGTCCGCGGCATCATCGTCTAG